>NZ_JBIBHN010000012.1:0-202739 GCF_042957035.1 Streptomyces sp. NPDC008137
TCGCCACCATGCACAACCTCGCCCTAGCCGGGTGAAACAGCACGTCAGGCGTTGCTCAGCCATGCCCGCCACCAAGCCTTCTGCAACACCCTTTAAAGGGTGTCACGTAACTGAGCCGGTGGTGCACGGCAGTGATGGCCTTCGTCTCAACGAACCGTTCTGGGTGTCGAGCATGGCGACAAAGAGGCAGTTGTCAGGATACTTGCTACCCGGCGAGGCAGTCCGGGCACTGGCGTTGGCCTCACGCTGGTGGCCGCAATTGAGCGTGTCCGCCTGCGGTCTGGGGAGCTGGTTGATTGGCCCGATTCCCATGCAATGGTGCGCCGTCCTGGGCTATCCGGTCTGCACAGGGTTCTTGAGGATCTCTGTCAGGGCAGAGATGCTGTGGTCGCCGTGGCCGGCTTCGACCGCGCGCTCGAGCAGGCCGTGGAAGGGCTTGTGCCAACCCACGTCGAGGTTCGCTTCCTTGCCGAGTTCCTCGTCATGGGCGGCTCCGGCCAGGAAGAGGTTTACGGAGGAGGCGGGCTTGCTGTAATCCCCGCTGTCAATCTCCTCGGCGAAGACCGGCAGGACCGAGTTGATCATTTCGAACCACCTGATGCTGAACCGAACCATCGAGGCCGCCGTGAGGCCACGGGCCTGCATTGCTGCCGCGCCCTGGAAGAAACCGACGAGCGCGGGCAGCAGGGTGCCGCCCACCGCCGTTTCGTACAGGGCGGCGAGGTCGGCGTCGGCACCGAGGTAGACAGTGTCGCCCCCCAGCACCCGCAGCGTCGAAGCGAACTCCTCGAAGACGCTGTTGTCGCCGCCGTAGTACAGGAGGGTGTCTGCGGCGCCCACGGCAGACGGTACGTTCTTGATCGCTCCACCGAGGTAGCGTGCTCCCTGCCCAAGCGCCCACTCGGCCATCTGCCGGGCCCCGGCTGGTGAACCGCTGTTCAGGGTCACAAGGGCCCGCCCCTTGAGCCCGGCAGCGGCCGGTTCGAGGGCCTCGATGGTGTTTTCAAATGTGGTCAGGCATGCGATGACCAGTGGACTCACCGCGATCGCCTCGTCCATCGTGTGCGCGTGAACGGCACCCTTGGACACGAGCGGCGCGGCCTTCGACGGAGTCCTGTTCCAGACGGTGGTCGGGTGCCCGGCGTCGATGAATGCCTCAGCCAGTGCGCTGCCCATCGAGCCCAGTCCGACGACGGTCACGGGAGTGCGGTGATGCCCGGTCATACGTTGCTCCTGTCAGAGACGGATCTTCCTGAGCGGCTGAGGCAGCGTCAAGCGCAGGCCAATCGCATGAAGTTGTCGCGATCCGGTGCGATGCCTGCTCCATGCTGTGGGCCTACCAACACTTCTGCAAGTACCTACAATTTTGTCTGGTACCCACATTTTTGTTAGGAGAGTGCCGGTGAAGAGGCGGAGCTATACCTGCGGGCTGGACGCTGCCATCGACATCATGGGAGGGAAATGGAAGGGGCTGATCCTGTTCTGGCTCGGCGAAGGCCCGCTGCGCTTCGGCGAGTTGCGCCGGACAGTGTCCGGTATCAGTGAACGGATGCTGATCCTGCAACTGCGGGAACTGGAGGCCAGCGGCCTGGTGCACCGTGAGGTCCATCACCAGGTCCCACCCAAGGTGGAGTACTCGCTGACCGACTTCGGCCACTCGCTCATCGCCGCTCTCGCCCCACTCGGTCAGTGGGGCGAGGAACACATGGAGCGTCTCGAGGCCCTCCCGTGAGCCGACAGCAGGCAGTCGGGATCGGCGCTGCTCCAACGGGCACCTTGTAGTGGGACCATCACCGCCCACGACGCTACAACCGCCGACTCCAACGACTCTTCTGCATCTCCGCACTGTTCAGCATCCGAAGCTGCGAGGGCTCCCGCCGGTTCCACGACCGCAAACGCTCCGAAGGCAAGCGCCACATCCAAGCCGTCCTCGCTCTGGCCCGTCGCCGCGTCAACGTCCTCTGGGCTCTCCTACGCGACGGACGGACTTACGAGGCCGTGCCTCCCACCACCCTCGCCGCTTGACAGACAGCATGAGGAATCACTCATGATCGTGTTACGAGCTCTGAGCGGTTCAGGCCTTTCTCGGCCTTGCCGCCGCCCTGTGCTGGTACAGGCGGCTCCTCCGCCTCACCACATAGGACACGGTCTTAATCAGGAGGAGGCCCGGACAGAGTCGCGTAGTGGTGGTGCAGTGCCTGCTGCGCACGCTGATCGCGGTCCTGCCACGCCTCCACTGCCGATTCCGCGGTCAGCGCGCCCACAGCGGCGAAAAGCGCCTGCCAGCCATCAGGCACCACAAGCATCGCCCCAGTCAACCAACCGATTGCCTTCGGCACGGTGAATTTCGCCAGCACACTGCGATTGCTGCGCCGGTTGACCTCGTCAGCAGCCGCCCGCATCTCCTCGCGATACAGCTGCCGAGCGGACACATCGTGACCGTCGCCGACCGCGGCAAGGGCCGCCCGTTGACGGATCCGGAACCGGGTGAACACCTCTTCATGGCGGATCTCCAGCATCCGCCGGGTGTCCAACTGCCCGCTGGACGGCAGGGCCAAGTTGGCCAGTCGGCGCATGAACGTACCCTCCGCTTCGGGCAACAGCCCGCCGAGGACACCTGCGACTTCCCGAAACACCGCTTCCTCGGCTGTAGAGGCAAAGAGTGGAACGGCGCGGCCGCCTGTCAGCAGCCAGGCGCGCAGGGTGCGTTCCGCCAGTTCCCGTCGCGACACCTCCCCGCCGGCACCCGCGAAGCTGGAACCCGCTGTCGCGATGCTCGTCGGATGAGCGGTGAGTTGTCGCGGAATGAAGATGATAGTTCCGGACCGGATGAGCGGAGTGAGTTGGGACAGGGTTTCGAGGGTACGGACGAAGATTCGGGGGTCAAAAGCGGGATACCCAGCCGTGTCCGGCTCGTATTCTCGAAGGACTCGAAGCTGTTCGAGAGCGTGATGCTCGTCGTCGAAGGGGTCTTCGAACACGATGTCGTGGGCGTAGCACAAGGGAGCCTTCAGCTCCCTGCAGTCCGGTGAAAGTTGTTCGGGCAGACGTTCGGCTCCGTAAAGCCGGCCGTCCATGAAGAGGTTCGGGCGGCCGCTCCTGGGCACATCCACCAGTTCACGGCCCAGCAATGCGGCTCGCAGATGTCCGTCCGGCAGTGGCAGAGCCCGGGCCCAGCGCTCGGGCGGCACACTGTGAATCTGGTTGAGGTAGACCGTCATGAACTCGTCCGCGCGCAGAGCCGCCATGGTGGAGGCGACGTCGCGTCCCCGCGACACGGCGTCATTCAGCGTGCGTCCGGCCCATGAGGCCAGGTCGTCGATGTCCCGCGCATAGAAAGATTCCAGAGCATCCAGAACCGGCGTTCCAGTTGTTTCCGCGGACGCGTTCAAGGGCGCTCCGATGCAGTCCTCAGCAGTCTGGGACATGATCTCCCGTCTGCCCCCTCAAGCGGTCCTTTTTCGGCTTCTGACAGACCATTGCACAACCCAGACCAGAACAATGACGTAGCAGGCATACGGAATTGTGATGAGATCGGTTCGGCCGCGCAAGATCCAGCTCATGGTTGTTTTCCTGCGAGTGTCTGTGGTCACACTTATGGTGGACGTCGCAAGGGGTATGGGCGGAAACGCCGGGGACGGGGGCAAGGGGATGACATCCCACTGGGCAGATCTTCGACGGGACAAGGACATCGAGCGCCTGGGGGTGATGGCGGACGAGGTTCGATTCCTCGTGTCGGAGGCGGAGATCGAACTGGATCCCCAGTCACAGGTCCTCGACCGCGACTGGATCACCCGGGTGGTCGACCGGGTATCGGCAACGCTGTCCATCATGGTGATCGGACAGGTTTCCTCCGGGAAGTCGTCGCTGATCAATTCACTGCTCGGACGGAAGCTGCTGATCACCGACAGCAAGCCGACCGATGGTGTGGTAGCGGTTCTCAACCCCCTCGACGAAGGGGCGCCAGAGGAGTACGCGGAGCGCGTCTGGTCCGACGGCACCAATACCCGGTTCGAATCGGTCGAGCACGCTGTGCAATTCCTACGGCAGCAGAAGGCGCTGAGCGAGCAACAGGTGGCGTGCCGGGAGGTGCGGTTGTACCTGCGCGAGCCCTTGCTCCGCAGGCTTCGGCTCATCAACACACCCGGCCTCGCCGATCGCCTGCAGGCGTTCGAAGACGTGACGCTCAGGTACCTGCGGGAGGACGAATCGGATCTGGTCCTGTGGACCTTCTATCCGGAGAGCGCCGGGAACGCCGGGGAGGCCGGCGTCTTCGCCCGGGCGCTCGCGGACCGGAGGGAAGCGGTACTGGGGGTCGTCACCAGGTCCCTGGAAGACCGCGACGACGATCCGGAGTACGACCCACACCACGACCCGCGACTGACCGGACCGGGCGGTGTGGTCGACGTGCTGCGCGAGAACCTCGGGGCCCATCTGACGGACATCGTGCTCTACGACTCCCACGAAGCACGGCAGTTGGTCGCGCGCCAGCAGCAGAAGCCAGCTCTGGCCGCCGACAGCGACTTCCAGCGAGAGCTGGAGCGCTGCGGATACCTGCCCCTGCGCCGGGCGCTGGACGACCTCGTCGGCCCCTTCGGTGAGCGGATAGAACGCTCACGCGTGCGCTTGCTGCTCCTGCGATGCGCCGGTCACGCCAAGGAGCTGGCCGACGTGCTGGGCACCGCGAAGAACGAGTTCCGACGCCGCGCCGCGTTCAGCCGCGCGTATCTGGACGAGTGGGCCCGGCTCGAGCGTGACGTGATCGAGCCCGGCCGGACGCAGATGCGGGACGAGATCCGAACGGTCGCCGCGGAGCGGGCTCCGGAGCTCACCTCGCTCTATGGACGCGTCAGTGCCGACACGGTGTTGGAGCACTTCACCCTGGTGCGGACGCTGGTGGGCGAGGCGGCGAACTGGGTGGGTGCGGGCGAGTCCGCCGCGGAGCGCCTCGACCGGCAGATCCGTTCCGCCATCGCGCGCGCCGAGGAGGAGAGCTCGTTCTGGGAGCGGGTCAACGTCCGCGGCGTATGCGTCGCCGACGAGCACCTTCGCAGGCTGCAACAGGATCTGCGGGACGTCGGGCGGCTCGAGGCCCCCGCCGACGGGGGTGAGGGAGAGGGCGCCGCAGTGCCGCTCGGCCGGCCGGGGGCCGACGCCCAAGAAGCCGCGAACGCGGCAGCGGCCATCGCGGGGACGGCGGCCGCCAAGGCTGCGGCCGCAGCCTGGGGCAAGCTCACCGCCCAGCAAGCAGCCCAGGAGGCAGCGAAGGAGGCGGCCAAAGAGGCGGTCAAAAAAGCGTCCAAGGAATCGACGAAACATACCGCCAAAGCGCTCGTCGGCACTGTGCTGACGGTCTTCTTCGCCGCTCTCACGGCCGCCGACTTCCGCAAGCTGGTCAAGGACTTCGGCAAGGACCGTGACGCCCTCGCCGGGAAGCTCCGGGCGCGGTACGCAGCCGAGGAGGCAAATTTCGCCGGCCGCATCTTCGACCACCTGGCGGCCCCGGCTGAACGCCGGCTCGAGCAGGCGCTCCGCAGCCCGCGGGCTTCCCTCGCCCACCGTGCGCAGGACGTCGCACTGTGGGAGGAGAAGGCCGCGCGGGCACAGCGGGTCAGGGACCAGCTCACGGCCCTCGCCCACGACTTCACGGAGCGGGCAGGGCGGTAGGAGTGAGCGGAACGAAAGCCGGTGCCGGTTGGTGGAGGCGACGGGCACCGTCCGTACCGGACCGCCTCCGCAAGGATTCCCTTGCCCTGCTGGAGCGGGGACACGCGCTGGCGCGCGACGTGGAGGGCGGGGTGGACGGCGGCGGCCCGGACACGACTCCGCTGCAGTTCGACCTCTCCGAAGTCATAAACCTGTGGTCCGTCCGGACGCCGCAGGTGCTGCTGCTCGGGGCCTACTCCTCCGGCAAGACCAGTCTGATGGTGCGCATGCTCGGTCTGAACTGGCTCCCCGTCGCCAAGACGCCCACCACCGCCGTCCCCACCGAGTTTCGCTTCGGACCCCGGCCGAGGGGCCTGTTGCGGTTCCGCACCAAGGTCCGCGTGACACTGCCGCGGCAGACCGAAAGCCGGGCCCGTACCAACGCCAAGGCCCTCGCCGGCTGGCTCCGGTCGCCGGACGACTTCGGTGTAGAGGAGGTCCACGAGCTCACCGGAGGTGACCGTACGCCGGTGCGGGCTCCGGTCCTCCTGGCCGAACTGGACCGGGAACTCGAAGGCGCTTCGGAGCAGCCCCTGCCGGCACGGACATTCGAACTCTCGCTCCGGCGACGGGAGCCGGCGGTGTTCGACCTCACCGCACCGGACGCGTTCGCACGTCACCTCACCGACCCCGGGCTGGCGCCGCTCCTGTACAAGGCCACCTGCGAGATTCCGCGTCCCGAGCTGCGGCGCCTCGGCTTCCTGGACACCGCGGGCCTGTGCTCGCCCGTTCCGTCGCACGGCGAGGTGTACGCGGAGCTGGTCCGGCGCACGCCCGATGCGATCGTCTTGCTGCTGGATGCCCGCCGTCCCGACTCCTACACCAACAATGCGGCGCTGGAGGCGCTCCGCCGGTTCGTCCGGGAGCCCGACGACTACCGCCGGGTGACCTTCGCCTTCACCTGGTGGGACCGCGAGGTCAAACGGTTCATGAGCGCCGAGGACTACTCGACCGGTCCCGAGCGTGACTTCGTCTCCCGGCCCCAGCGGGAAGCCGCGGCCGCCGAGCGGATCGCCGAACTCCGTGATCAGCTGCGCGACCTGCTCACGGACGTGGTGGGAGTCCCCCCGTCCGGCGAACCCGCGACCGCTTTCCTCGCCTTGGCCCCTTCCGTGCCGGAAGAGATGCGAGGCGGGCCCGGAGATCTGTGCCGTCGTCTGGAGGAGGACTTCGCAGGGGAGCTGGGCGCCCGCATGTGGAGGGACCGCTGGCGGGCCGCGGTGCAGTTCGGGCCTCGTCTGCACGAAGCACACAGGCACGCGTACGAGGAGGCGGGTCTGCGCCTGGAGCTCACCGCCGCCGACACCAACCGTGAGTACGAGGCACGGCGGATCGTACGGGAACGGCAGCAACTGCAAGCTGCCGTCGAACGCTCCTGCTCGTCCCTGGACCGGATCGTCCGCTCCCTGGAGCGGGCGATGCTGTTGGAGATCGAGGCACTGCGGACCAAGACGAGGTTGTTGGAGTACATCGAGAAGGGATGTGCGCGGACGATGGCCGGAGCGCTGACCGCCCTGGCCGAGACCGCAGCGGAACAGCACCGGGCGATCGTCGAACTCTGCCCCGAGGCCGCCGCGCTGGAGCCGATCGTGGTCGACGCACGGCTGCTGGCGCTCGACCCTGCGACGCGAGACCGGGTCACGGCGCTCTTCACCGGTGCCGGGTACCTGCTCAAAGCCACTTCGGACGCCTTGTTCGGCGGATTCCGGGAGCTGACCGGGGCAGAGCGCGAGGCCGCCCGTGAAGAGCTCAGGGGACATCTCGAATCGGTGATCGACATCCTCTCCAGGACAGCGCGGGACTGGGCGGCGCGCGCCCGGTTGGCCGAGGGGCAGGCCCTGACGCGGTTGGAGCGCCGCGCCCAGGTGCTGACCGCCGACCGCACCGAGGCCGCGCGCCTGCGCACAGCGCTGCGCGAGCGATTGACTCTCCTCGAGCGGCTGGAGCCGGAGGTAGCGGCATTCGCCAGCGACATCGAGGAGTTCGTAGCGGGGCGGGGCGGGGCGGCAGGGAAGGCTGCCGGGGGAAGAGGTCCGGAACCCGAGGGTGTGCCGCGCTGGTCACGGCGGCTCCGAGCTGCATGGCTGGGCGCGTGGAAACGGCTTGCGGTGAGAGGGCCGGACCGCCCCCATGGGGAGTGATACACGTGGGGCTGCGCGTATGTGGATGCGGACCACGAACAGAGCTGTGCCGGAGGTGGCTCAGTAGGGCCTGCAAAGACGTTGCTATCCGTTACGCGTAGAGCTCGTAACACGATCTTGCTGAGATGCCCTGGTCGGGCGTGACCGGGGTTGTGGTCGTAGGTCCACTTTGCACCGTCGGAGCCGCTGGTGGTGTCGGTCTGCGACATCATGTTGCCCGAGGTGTCGTACCGGTTGGTCACCCTCTCGCCGCTGGAGGAGGGGAGGGTCTCGGGGTAGTGGCCACCAGCCTTCCGGGTCCACGCCATGGCGGACTGGGCGCCCGTGGGCTGGGTGGCGGTCTTCGGGTTGAAGGAGTCGTCGTAGTCGAACTTGGGGATCGAAGTTGATGTTCTCGTCCAGGAAGGACTTCCACACCCACACGTAGCCGTAGTTCTCGTTGCACTCGGGGAGTAGAACTGCTTGACCGAGGCGATCGTCTCCGTGCCGCGGTAGGCGTAGGAGGTCGTGCCGATCTGGTAGGCGTCCGAGCACCCGCCGGCCGCCAGAGCCCGTTCGGTCAGCGGGTTCCCCGCTTCTGAAGGCTCGGATGAGACGGGAGGCTGCGCGCCAGGTACGGGGCGCGGGCCCGTACCCGCGGACGCGGTTCCCGCGCACACCAACGTCATAGCGACGGCGCCGGACGCGGCAACCGTGCACATGGCCGATCTCGGCTTCTTCTGGGCGCGCGAAAGGCGCGCACCTTCGGTGCGTCGATTCAAGACTTCCCCCCCCCACGGGAAGACGGACCTCGCAGACCCCTGCGGTCACGAGGAACTCACAACCTGGCACATAAAGCACACAAGGCGGCGGTAGGTGCCCTGAAGTCACCTGCCACACAGGCAGGAACAGGCCCCTCTCTGACCGAGGAATCTCATCTTCCAAAGCCGCAAGGAAGCAACTACAAGCGCCCTCACCAGGCCCTGGACATGGCTACCCCGGCCAGCCTGTTCCGCCCAACCCGGCCACAGCCCGGCGACCCTGTGCCGACAGTCACCGCACCGGCCGTTCCCCGAACTGTCTCACTCGACCCCCTGCCCGCACCGCCAACTGTTCTGCTGCCGCCGGCCACCACTGAGCCCGTGCTGCTGGCCGACTCGAGCGCCGTCGAGTTCGACACCGTGGTCGCAGCGAGCGGGGTCCTCGACGTGCTGCCCCGCGTCCAGCGGCTGCGACTGGCCGCGGAGCACGCCGGACGCCTCGCCCACGTGTGGGCCGACGAGCACAGCGTTCACGTCCTGATCGGCGGCGAGCACGTCCGCACCTCCGCGTCCAACCTGACCAGCGCAGACCTGGAGGATCTCCGACTACGTGGCGCCCGTCCGGCCGGCCCGCCCCCGGTCGCCGCGGTCGCGGCGCGCTCCAGCAAACTCCCTGCCGGAACCGTCGTCGAAGTGACCCGAGCCGTCGACGCCGCGGGCTTCTGCCAGCTGGACGGCGCCCTCTCAACGTCGGGACGCCCCTGGCCCAGCAGCAAGTGGCACTCCGCCTTGACGGGCACCTCGTCCACGTTGTCGCCGACGGCGTGCTCGCCAAGACCCTGCCGTCGCCGATCTCTCCGGAGCGACGAGTCCACCTTCGAGGCGCCCGCGTCGCGAACGATCCGCTGCCCCCACCTGCCTCCGGCCTGATCGGCGTCACGCGCCGCGTCCCTCGCGACTGCGTCGTCATGGTCACCCGGCAGCGACTCCGCATCGGACGCACCCACGCCGGGAAAACCGTCCGCATCCTCGTCGAGGACACGCGCTTCCGGGTCCTCCTCGATGGCGAGGACCCCAGCCTTCACCCACGCAACAACAGCCAGCCGGTCACCCGCTTCAAGGCATACGCGCCGCGTGAGAGCCAGGGCAAGACGTCAAAGATCTCCTGACAACAGGACGTCGAAATTCTCGTGAGACGTCACACGACAGCCCGGGCCTGGCCCGGAAATGCCCCGGAACAGATGGTCAGAGGTGGGGTACCGGTGGAAGGAATTGGGAGCAAGGCCGAATTCCGCTCGTGGTCCAGGCGCACCCGCAGATGGGCGCCTGACCGGCATCTACCCAGGTCAGGCGCCCAGTTTCCGTGCCTAGAAGAAGCCCAGCTTCTTCGGCGAGTAGCTCACCAGCAAGTTCTTCGTCTGCTGGTAGTGGTCCAGCATCATCCTGTGCGTCTCCCGGCCGATCCCCGACTTCTTGTAGCCGCCGAACGCCGCGTGGGCCGGATACGCGTGGTAGCAGTTGGTCCAGACCCGGCCCGCCTTGATCTCACGGCCGAGGCGGTAGGCCGTGTTGCCGTCGCGGGTCCAGACTCCGGCGCCCAGGCCGTACAGGGTGTCGTTGGCCAGTTTGAGGGCCTCGTCGACGGAGTCGTAGGTCGTGACCGAGACGACCGGGCCGAAGATCTCCTCCTGGAAGATCCGCATGTCGTTGCTGCCGCGGAAGATCGTCGGCTCGATGTAGTAACCGCCCTCCAGGCCGGGGACGGCCCGGGGGTTGCCGCCCGTGACGACCTCGGCGCCTTCCTTCCGGCCGATGTCGAGGTAGGAGAGGATCTTCTCGTACTGGTCGTTGCTCGCCTGCGCGCCGATCATGGTGTCCGGGTCCAGCGGGTCGCCACCGACGATGGCCTGGGTGCGTTCGACGCAACGGGCCATGAACTCGTCGTAGATGGAGGAGTGGATGAGGGCGCGCGACGGGCAGGTGCACACCTCGCCCTGGTTGAGGGCGAACATCACGAAGCCCTCGACGGCCTTGTCCAGGAAGTCGTCGTCCGCGGCCGTGACGTCGGGCAGGAAGATGTTCGGGCTCTTGCCGCCGAGCTCCAGCGTGACCGGGATGATGTTCTCGCTCGCGTACTGCATGATCAGGCGGCCGGTCGTCGTCTCCCCGGTGAACGCCACCTTCGCCACGCGCGGACTGGAGGCCAGCGGCTTGCCTGCTTCGACGCCGAAGCCGTTCACGACGTTGACCACGCCTGGGGGCAGCAGATCCGCTATCAGTTCGATGACGTAGAGCAGGCTGACCGGGGTCTGCTCGGCCGGTTTGATGACGACGCAGTTGCCGGCGGCCAGCGCGGGGGCGAGTTTCCACGTGGCCATCAGGATCGGGAAGTTCCAGGGGATGATCTGGCCGACCACGCCCAGCGGCTCGTGGAAGTGGTACGCGACCGTGTCGGCGTCGATCTCCGCGATGCTGCCCTCCTGTGCGCGCACGACGCCGGCGAAGTACCGGAAGTGGTCGACGGCCAGTGGGATGTCTGCGGCCAGCGTCTCTCGGACCGGCTTGCCGTTCTCCCAGGTCTCGGCGACCGCGATCTTCTCCAGATGTTCCTCCATGCGGTCCGCGATCCTGTTGAGGATGCCGGCGCGTTCCGCGACGGACGTGCGGCCCCACTGGTCGGCCGCCCGGTGCGCCGCGTCCAGTGCGAGGTCGACATCGGCGGCGGAGGAGCGGGCCACCTCGCAGAAGACCTTGCCGGTCACGGGGCTCGGGTTCTCGAAGTAGCGGCCCTCGACCGGGGCGACGAAGTCACCGCCGATGAAGTTGTCGTAGCGCCGGGCGAAGCTGACGATGCTGCCGTCCGTTCCTGGCTGCGCGTACACCATGGCGGCTCTCCTCGGTGAGGGGCGGTGACAGATGACGCCCTTCATGGTGCTCCCGGGAGGTTGGCGCTAGGTTGGCGCCGCGTCAGTCGCGCACGGCCGCGGTCAGCCGTCCGGCCGCGAGCGCGCGGCGGGTGTCGTCCGGCGCGAGGAGACGCAGTGCGTGTTCGTGGATCTCCGCGTCGTACGGGGCCCGTTCGCCGTAGCGCAGGGCGTGCTCCGGGCGGATGCTCGCCAGTACGGCCTCGCGTACGGCCACTTCGAGGCGGGTGCGCCACTCCTCGATGCCGGGTGCCTCGGAACGGGGCAGCAGGGGACCGCCGTAGCGGAGCAGGGCGGTGTCCGTGTCGCCCTGCTCCAGGGCGCGCAGGACGTCGGCAGCGTCGCAGGACACCGGCATCGTCAGGGCGTAGCGGCGGGGGGCGATGCCGCCGCCGAGGGCGCGGCGCAGGTGGGAGATCTCCGCCTTGAAGGTGGACGCGGTGACCGGCCGGTCGCCGTACAGGGCGGCGCGCAGCCGCTCCGGGGAGAAGCCGTCGGGTTCGAGCGTGAGCAGGGTGAGGATCTCCAACTGGCGTGGACGCAGCGGGAGGTGTCGACCGTCAGGTAGGGCCTGCACCGCTTGCTCGGCGCCCAGGCAGGTGAGCCGCAGCCGGCTCGGCGGCTGGGACGGCCGAACCGGCCGGAGTTGTTCCGTGGCGAGGCGGGCCTCGATGGTGGACACCAGTGTCCGTACGGTGGACATGGCCAGGGGGTGTGAGCGGTCCCAGGTCGTGGACAGGTCCAGGACGCCGAGGACCCGGCCGTCCGGGCCGTGCACGGGGGCGCAGTAGCAGACCCAGCCGTGCAGGGCCGAGACCAGGTGCTCGGCCGAGAAGACGGAGCTGGGGCGGCCGGTGCGCAGTGCGAGGGACAGGGCGTTGGTGCCCATGGCCTGCTCGTCCCACCGGCCGCCCGGCGCGAAGTTGACCCGCTCGGCCTTGCGGCGCATCGTCGGGCCGCCGCAGGTCCACAGGATGGTGCCGGACTCGTCGGTGACCGCCGTGACGAAACCGGCGTCCTCGGCGATGCTGTGCAGTTCGCCGGCGAGGCCCGAGACCGGCCGGTACAGCGGTGAGGACGTCCAGCGCTGGTGCACCGGGCCGCCGTCGGTGACCGGGGCGCTGTCCCGGCCCGGGTCCACACTGCCCAGCGAACGCGCCCAGGACTCGGTCACCTCGTGGCGCAGCGCCGCGCTGCCGCCCGGCCGCGTGCCGGGGACGCTCAGCCGCGGTACCCAGTGGGACCACTCGTGCTCCAGCACGGTCCTGCGTTGCCGGAGGTCAGGGCGCTGTGACATGGCCTCTCCCTGCCGTCGTAGCCGTCGTACCGGTTCTCGGCGTGAGGTCAGTGTTACCGGACGCGCCGGGCCCGGTCGAGGAAACCGGCGGACCGGGGTCCGGGGTTCCGCCTGACTGGCCGGGTACGACCGGCCGGGAAGTGGCTCCGCTCTGAACGGGCGACCGCCTGACTGGATGTTTGTCCGCCCCCGTGTGCCGCCGTACGGGTGACGGGTTCACTCGACCCGACGGACGGGGTCCCGGCCGCGTACCACCGGCGCGCGGCGTCACGTTGCCCTGGCATGGACAGCACTGCGACGACGCGGCGCCTGCTCGGGAACGACGCCGCGCCCCGGCCGTACGCCGAACTCACCAGCGGATACTCGGGCCATCCGCCGATCTACGCGGCCCTGGTCGCCGAATGGGAGGCGAGGGGCCACACCGTCCCGGAGCACCATGACGGCCAGTGGGTCTCCTTCGCCGCGCCGACCGAGAGCGAGACCTGGACGGCCGTCCCCGCGTGGCACACCGGCCCGCACCTGGGCCCGGTCCTCCCTTCCGGCGCCCATCCGGCCGCCGGCCGGCACACGGGTCCGGTTGTCGCCGCAGGCGCACCCCCGGCTGCCGGCCGCCACACAGGTCCAGTCGTCGCCGCAGGCGCACCGCCGGCTGCCAGTCGGCACACGGGTCCGGTTGTCGCCGCAGGCGCACCCCCGGCCGCCGGTCGCCACACAGGTCCAGTCGTCGCCGCAGGCGCACCGTCGGCTGCCAGTCGGCACGCAGGTCCGGTTGTCGCCGCAGGCGCACCCCCGGCCGCCGGTCGCCACACAGGTCCGGTTGTCGCCGCAGGCGCACCCCCGGCTGCCAGTCGCCACACAGGTCCGGTTGTCGCCGCCGGCGCATCCCCGGCCCCCGGCCGCCACACAGGCCCGGTCATTCCACCCGCAGTTCACCCGGCGCCCGGCCTGTACGCAGGCCTGGTCGCCTCGTCCGGCACTCGTCCGGCCGCTGACCGGCGGCCGGGAACCCCAGCCCCTCCTCCCGCCGCCGCCCGCCTCACCAGCCGTCAAGCGCCACCGGCTCCGCGCTGACCGGTGCCAGTACCGCAAGCGCGCCCGTGGCCTCGCGCAGGGCCGACTCGAGTGTGCCGGGGGAGTGCAGGGCGCCCGTGCCGTCCGGCGGGACGAGCCACTCCAGGCGGCCGGCGGGCCGGTACGGCGGCGGTACCGCGACCCAGGAACCACGGCCGACGTGCCGGACCCCGAACCCCACCCACTCGCTGACGGGGTCGGGCGGCAGGAAGAAGCCCACTCTGCGCGCCGTGCAGTCCACCAGGGTGGGGCCGGGCACCTTGAGCGGGTCGCGCCACAGATAGTCCAGCGCGAGCAGGCCGAGCCGGTCGGGAACGCTCAGCACGTCCCAGTACCGCCCGGCCTCCACGAGAACCGTGCCCGCGCCGTAGTCCCACTCCCGCTTGCACTCCTGGGGGTCCGTGGCGGCCGCGGCGAGCCACTCGACGGCTTGCTTCCACATGACGCTCTGCATGGCCACCCCAGGCACAGTCGGCGCGCCCCGAAGGACGCACGCGGGACACGGGCCGGTGGCCCGCGGGGATCCGGGAGATCCGCGGCGCCGGTCCGGCCCCGTCATGCTCGTAGATATTTCTAGGCGCCGGAAGGGGTGGCGCGGCCTGGCGTTTGGGTCGGGCATGTCCCGGTCGAAAGAGGGCACTCGACGACGCGGCACGTAAGGCCGCGGTCAATTCCGAGCGCGTCCATGCCGCCCATACGAAACCGGCCAGTGGCCGATGAACGACTCGGGGAGAACTCGGGGAGCGCACCGGGCGGATGGGCCGTCGTCGCCGGAAGCGCGCGGCCTCCCAGGTATGCCCGCCACCCGAGACGCAACCCCCTGTGTGCGAAGTGTGGGCCGGTCCACGGGGGCGCGCGGGCAGGATGTGCGAATCAGGGAAGTTTGCCTTCACAAAACCTTCCAGTGTGCTGGCCAGAACCCGTCTTGTTCGGTCAACTCCGCACGCACCAAGGTGGATTGAGCACTTGAGCATCAGGAGTCACAAGCGCGCTGCTTGACCTGTGCGACCGAATCGCGCGGGTACTGACGGGGGAACTGATGAGGTGCGCGTGCCCACCGCCGACGCTCGGGGGGCAGTTCCTCGCGCATGACCGGAACGTCCCTCCCTCACCGTCTCTTGGTGCCTTCATCCGGTGCCCGAGACAGGGATTAGGAGGGGGAATGCCGATGAGTGCAGTGAACGCCGCCAAGCCGACGTATCCCGGCGTCTACGTCGAAGAGCTTCCCAGCAGCACCCGCACCATCTCGACCCTGACCACGTCGGTGACCGCCTTCGTGGGCCACACCCGCCGCGGTCCGCTGAACGAGCCGGTGCGCGTCACCAGCTTCACGGAGTTCGAGCGCCGCTTCGGGGGATTGAGCGCCCAGAGCGCCGTCGGCTACGCCGTTCACCAGTTCTTCGGCAACGGCGGCACCGTCGCCGTGATCGTCCGGGTCGCCAAGGCCGGCAGCGGCCGGGCCGCCTGCGTCACGCTGGAGTCCACCGAGGGCCACAGCGAGTGCGACGTCCTCAAGGTGCACGCCAGGGAACCCGGCGTCTGGGGCAACGGCCTGCGCGTCGCCGTCGACTTCGACACGCCCTGCCCCGACGAGACCTTCAACCTGCGCGTCCACGACGCCAAGGGCGAGGCCCGCGAGAGCTTCACCGGTCTGTCCGCCGACCCGTCCAGCGGCCGGTACGTGCAGACCGTCGTCAACGCCGGCTCCCGGCTGATCCGCGTCGAGGTCGTCGGCGAGGGCCGGCCCGATCCGTCCGGCACCGTCTCCAAGCCGTTCGGGCACGAGCTGCCCGACCTCGCCGTGGACCTCACCGTCAAGATCGGCGACGTGGAGCGGGAGTTCACGCTCTACGACCCCGACTGCGACGGAGAGGCCCCGTCCTCCGTCGCCGAGCTGGCGCTGCTGCTGGAGCGCAAGCTGCGCGCCCTGCCCGACGCGCCCGGCAAGCACGCCTTCGCGGGCGCCGAGGTCACCGCCTTCGGCCGCCGGGTCCAGGTCGTCGCGGGCTCCACCGACCCGGAGGATGTCGTCCGCTTCCTCGGCGAGTGCGCCAACGACCTGGGCCTCGAGGCCTCCGTCAACCCGCCCGTCTTCCCGCTGGAGGGCGGCGAGGACGGCGAGGCTCCGGGACCGCGCGACCTCATCGGCTCCGAGGCCGACAAGTCCGGCGTCCAGGCGTTGCGCGGCGTCGCCGACGTCAACCTGCTCGTGCTGCCCGAACTCGCGGCGTACGAGAAGGCGGAGGACGCCGTCACCGTCGTCTCGGCCGCCCAGCGGCTGTGCCAGGAGCGGCGGATCTTCCTGCTGGTCGACGCGCCGAGCACCTGGGTCAGCGTGGACACGGCCCGTGCCGGGCTCGCCGCGTTCGACGCCGTCCGCGGCAACCACGCGGGCCTGTACTTCCCGCACCTCCAGCTGACCGACCCGCTCACCGGCCGGCTGCGCTCCTTCCCGCCGTCCGGCGCGGTCGCGGGCGTCATCGCCCGTACGGACTCCGAGCGCGGCGTGTGGAAGGCCCCGGCCGGCACCGAGGCACGGCTCGCGGGCGTCCACTCGCTCACCGTCAACCTGACCGACCGCGAGACCGGCCTGCTCAACCCGCTCGGCGTCAACGTCCTGCGGACGTTCCCGGTGACCGGCCCGGTCGTCTGGGGCGCACGCACACTGGAGGGTTCCGACGCCCTCGACAGCGAGTGGAAGTACGTGCCCGTACGGCGGCTCGCGCTGCATGTCGAGGAGAGCCTCCAGCGGGGCCTGCAGTGGGTGGTGTTCGAGCCCAACGACGAGAACCTGTGGCAGCAGATCCGCCTCAGCGCCTCCTCCTACCTGCACACGCTCTTCCGCCAGGGCGCCTTCAAGGGCGGCACACCGCGCGAGGCCTACTTCGTCAAGTGCGACAGCGACACCACGACCGACGAGGACATCGAGAACGGCATCGTCAACGTCCTCGTCGGTATCGCGCCGGTCCGCCCGGCCGAGTTCGTGGTCGTCAAGATCCAGCAGACGTCCGGACAGTTCGCGCTCTAAGGAACGCTCCAAGGAATCCCTGAGGACATTTCGATGGCAGAGTTCACGGTCAACGCCCATCGTTTCGACCCGTACAAGAACTTCAAGTTCCTGGTCCTGTGGGACGGTCGGACGGTCGCGGGCATCAGCAAGATCAGTCCCCTCAAGCGGACCACCGAGGTCGTCAAGCACCGCCACGGCGGCGACCCCTCGTCCCCGCGCAAGTCGCCGGGCCGCTCCGAGTTCGAGGGCATCACCCTGGAACGCGGCGTCACACATGACCCCGAGTTCGACCGCTGGGCCAACAAGGTCTGGCAGGTCGGCGCGGGCCTCGGCTCGGAGGTGTCCCTCGCGGACTTCCGCAAGGACATCGTCATCCAGGTCCTCAACGAGGCCGGCCAGGTCGCCGTCTCGCACAAGCTGTACCGGACCTGGCCGAGCGAGTACCAGGTCCTCGGCGAACTGGACGCCAACGCCAACGCGGTGGCCATCCAGACGCTGAAGCTCGAGTGCGAGGGCTGGGAGCGGGACTACGAGGTGCCGGAGCCGGAGGAGCCGTCGTTCCTGAACCCGGCGTAGGCGCTCCGCTGGGGGCGCCGTGGTGGGGTTGTTGTTCGTCCGCGGGTTCGTGGGGGCTGGTCGCGCAGTTCCCCGCGCCCCTATGGGGCACGTGTTGGGGGAGGCATGGTCATCACACGGGCGGCCGACGTCCTGGCCACCTGGGAGACCGGGTTGGCCCAGGACCCGGCCGGGCGCGCCCTGCTGTTGCACGGGGCCGCGCGGCCGGACCTGGGCGGCGATCGGCAGACACTGCTGGCGCTGCCGGTGGGGGAACGTGAGGCGGACTTGTTCGCGCTGCGCCGGGCCCTGTTCGGCGAGCGGATGCAGGTGCGCCTGGAGTGCGGCGCGTGCGGCGCGGACATGGAGTTCGAGCTGGACGCCGGGGAGTTCGCCCGCAGCCCGGCCGACCGGGGCGATCCGCTGGTGCGGGTCGCCGAGGACGGCTGGGAGGTCGAGTTCCGGGTGCCCGGGGTCGCCGACCTGACGGCGGCGGCCCGGGACGCCGACCCGCGCCGGGCGCTGCTGGCGCGGTGTGTGGTCACCGCCGTACGCGACGGACGGCCCGTGTCCGCTGACACGCTGCCCGTCGCCGTACAGCGGCGGGTCGCCGAGGCGGCCCGGGCCGCCGACCCGGGGGCCGACGTCACGCTCGCCGTCGCCTGTCCCGAATGCGGGGAGCCCACCCGGGCCGAGCTGGACATCGCCTCCTACCTGTGGACCGAACTGGACGCCTGGGCCCGGGACCTGCTGCTCGACGTCCATCTGCTCGCCACCGCCTACGGCTGGAGCGAGCCGGAGATCCTGGCGCTCAGCCCGCTGCGGCGCCGCTACTACCTGGAGCTGTGTGCGGATGTCTGACTCCACCACGGAAGGGCGGCCGGAGCCCGACTTCCTCGACCGACTGCTCGCCCGGCACGCGGCGCCCGCCGCGCGGCGGCCCGGCGTGGTGCGGGTACGGCCGCGACTGGCCGGCCCGTTCGAACGCGTCGAGACGGTACGGGCCACCGCACCGGACCCGGACGGCACCGAGCCGCTGTGGCCCGTCGCCGCACCGGCCGCCGCCGCCCGGCCGGACGGGGCGCGTCCGACGGCCCGCGAGGTCGTCCGTACGGAACGGGAGCGGACGGTCGTACGGACCGAGCCCGCCCCGGCACCCGGCGAGCCCGCGCTTCGTCCGGCCGCCCGGCCTGCCGAGTCCGAAGGGCCGCTGCTGCGTCCCGTCACCTCCACGGGCCCCGTGCTGCGGCCGGTTCCCGACACCGCCCGCCGCACGGCGGGCCGGGGCCGCACCGAGTGGGCGGCCCCCACGAACGCGGCGTCCGTCCCGACCCCCCCTGGTGCGGACGCCGCTTCCCCAGCCGCCGTGTCCGCCCCGCTGCTCCCCAGCGCGGCGGACACGGCGGCCGCACGGGACGCCGTCCGGCAGGCGGCGGCCCGCCGCCCCGGGCGCCCGGCCGAGCAGGTGGTGCAGGTGCGGATCGGGCGGCTGGAGGTCACCGCGGGCGGCGCGCCGCAGGGCGGTGGAGAAAGGCCCCGGCCCCGGGACGCCGAGCGGCCCCGGGCCGCGGTCAGCCTGGCGGACTATCTGGCCAGGGGACGCGAGTGAGTGACACGCGACGGCACGGCGGCCGTACGACGAGAAGGACCAGGACGAGGAGAGGGACCGAGGAACCGACGCCATGAGCAACGCACTTGCCCTCGCCCATGTCACCCAGGCCCTCGCCCTGCTGATCGAGGCCAACCTTCCGCCGGACATCGACATCGCGGTGAAGGTCGAGCCGCGCAAGCCACCGGCCGACCCGCCTCTCGAGCCGACCATCACCGTGTTCCTGTACCAGGTCACGCCCAACACCTCACAGCGCAACAACGACCTGCCGGCCCGGGCGTCCGACGGTGCCCTGGTCCGGCGGCCGGCCGCCGCGCTCGACCTGCACTACCTGATCAGCGCGTACGGCGAGGAGGCGGAACTGGTCGGGCAACGCCTGATCGGCTCGGTCGTGCGCACCCTGCACGAGATACCCGTACTGCCCAGGGACATCATCGAACTCGCCGGTCAGCGGCCGCACTTGTCCGGGAGCGACCTGGCCGAGGCGGTGCAGTGGGTGCGGTTCACACCCACGGCGATGGACGTCGACGAGACGTCCAAGCTGTGGGGGATGCTCCACCAGACGCCGTACACCCTGTCGGTCGTCTACCAGGCGGTGTTGGTCCTCATCGACGGGCGCGAGACGCCGGTGCCGGCGAAGCCGGTGGAGCGGCCGGAGGTGCGGGTGCTGCCGCTGGGGGCGCCGGGCGCGCCGTCCCGGGAAACCGTCGCGGTGGCGGACGAGCCGGCCGGGCCCTCGAGGAAGGCCGCGGAACCCGCCGAGCCGACGAAGGCCGTGGCCAGGACCGAGACGAAGCCGCCCGCCAAGTCGGCTCGGGGCCGCAAGCCGGCGCAACCGGCCAGGACGGCGAAGAAGCCGGCCGCCAGACCTGCGAAGTCCGCACGGTCACAGCCGTCGGACAGGAACGCGGACGGCAGTGAGGACGCGGAGAGCTGAGGCACATGCAAGCGACGGGGGCAGGTGACGACATGGGAGCGCGGGGAACGGCCGCGGTCGCCGCGGCGACGGGCGACCGCACGACGCTGACGGCGGAGATCCGGCGCGTGCTGGCCCGCGTCGATGCCCACGCCCTGCGCGGCGCGGACGGGACGACCGAGGGACGGGAGGCGCACGCACCCCTGCCCGAGCCCGCCGACGGTCCCGGCACCGCGCCCCTCGACGCCGTGGTCGCCTGCTTCGGGCTCACCGCGTTCGAGCGGGACCTCGTCCTTCTCACGGCCGCGCAGGAGCTGGAGCCCACCACCGGCGCCCGATGCGCCGCGGCGAGTGGTGATCCGGAGCGGGCGTACCCGACGTTCTCGCTCGCCCTGGCCGCCCTGGACGAGCCGCACTGGAGCGCGCTGCCGCCCGTGTCCCCGCTGCGCCGCTGGCGGATCGTGGAGCCGGACGACGTGTCGGGGCTGACGACCTCACGGCTCCGGCTCGACGAACGCGTCCTGCACTTCCTGCTCGGCTCGCCCTACCTGGACGCCCGGCTGCACGGCCGGCTGCGCCGCACGCCCGTGCCCGACCGGCTGCCGCCGTCGTACGACCTCGCGGCGAGCGGGGTCGCCGCCGGCTGGAAGGACGGCGCACGGCCCGAAGCGCCGCTGCTCGTCGAACTGGTCGGCGGCGACCTGCGCAGCCGTGCCGACATCGCCGCAGCGGCCGCCGCGCGCGCCGGTCTCGGGCTGTACGCGCTGAGCGCCGAGGACATCCCCGTCGACCCCGCAGAACGCGACCGGTTCGCCCGGTTGTGGCAGCGCGAGGCGATCCTGCTGCCCGCCGCGCTGCTCCTGGAGTTCGGCGAGCCGGACCGGGACCAGCAGGCGGCCACGGAGGCGTTCCTGGCCGGGGCCGCCGTACCCGTCGTCGTGTCGAGCGACGACCCGCGCCGCACTAACCGCCCGCACGGCACCAGGATCGCCGTGCCGCGCCTGGACGACGAGGAGCAACTGGCCCTGTGGACAGACGCGTTCAGCGACGTGGCCGACATGGAGGAGAGTGAACTGCGGTCCCTGATCGCCCAGTTCCAGCTGCCGCCGCATGTCGTACGGTCCGCCGCCGTCACCGTGCGCCGTGAACTGCCCCACGAGGACGAGCTCGACGCCGCCGGCCTGGCCTGGCGGGCCGGTCTGGACGAAGCCCGGGTCGGCATGGACGAACTCGGCCGCCGTATCGAACCGCAGGCCGGCTGGAACGACCTCGTGCTGCACGAGCGGCAGACCGGTGTGCTGCGGGAGATCGTCGCGCATGTGCGTCAGCGCGCCGTGGTCCACCAGGAATGGGGTTTCGCGGCGACCCTGCGCCGTGGCCTGGGTGTCACCGCGCTCTTCGCGGGCGGCTCCGGCACCGGGAAGACCCTGGCCGCCGAGGTGATGGCGAGGGAACTCGGCCTCGACCTGTTCGTCATCGACCTCTCGCAGGTCGTCAGCAAGTACATCGGCGAGACCGAGAAGAACCTCCGCCGCGTCTTCGACGCCGCCGAACGCGGAGGCGCGCTCCTGCTCTTCGACGAGGCCGACGCCCTGTTCGGCAAGCGCAGCGAGGTCAAGGACAGCCACGACCGGTACGCCAACCTCGAGGTCAGCTACCTGCTGATGCGGATGGAGGCCTACCGCGGCCTCGCCATCCTCACCACCAACATGAAGAAGGCCCTGGACAACGCCTTCCTGCGGCGCATCCGCTTCGTCGTCGACTTCCCCTTCCCGGCCGAGCACGAACGTGCCGAGATCTGGCGCCGCGTGCTGCCGCCGCAGGCTCCCGTGAAGGACATCGACCCGGAGCTGCTCGCGCAGCTGACGGTGGCCGGCGGTTCGATCCGCAACATCGCCCTGTCCGGCGCGTTCCTCGCCGCGGAGGAGGGCGAGGCGCTCCAGATGCGGCACATGCTCGCCGGGGCTCGCACCGAATACCTCAAGCTGGAACGCTCCTTGACGCCGACGGAGGTCCGCGGATGGGTGTGACGCAGACGGGCGGGACGCGGACCGGTGGGACGCACGTGAGTGCGACGCCGGCACCGGCGCCGCGCGAGATCCGCGTCGAGATAGGCGAGCTGGTCCTCGACGGCTTCCGCGCGGATCCCGAACGGGTCTCGGCCGCCTTCGAGGACGAGCTGACCCGGCTGGTCCGCGAGCGCGGCGTGCCCGCCGACGGCCCCTGGACGGCCGACGTCCTGTCCGGCCTGCCCCCGCTGCCCGCCGGCCTGTCCGCACGCCGCCTCGGGCAGGAACTGGCGCGCGCGGTGCACGAAGGCCTGTGCGGCCGTGGGGAGGCGGCGTGATGAGCAACTCCCCGACCCAGGACAGCCGTTCCGAGCAGTCCGCCGAGCAGCGCCGCCGCAAGCGCAAGGAGCGTGCGGCGACGTCCCGCGCCCCAGAGCCGAAGAACATCGTCAGCGGCGCCGGTCAGCCGCTCGACCCCGGCGTACGACGGGAACTGGAGGAGCGCCTCGGGCACGACCTGAGCCGCGTACGCCTGCACACCGGCCGGGACGCCGGTCAGCTCGCGGACCTGCTCGGCGCGGACGCGGTCGCCGTCGGCCAGGACATCTTCTTCGGCGAGGGGGCGTACCGGCCGGGCACGGACGAGGGCCGTCGGCTGCTGGCCCACGAACTCCTGCACACCGTCCAGAACCCGCACGGCCTCGGCACCCTGCGCGCCGGCCGCGACCTGGGCGCGGTGAGCCTGCCGCAGCAGGCCATCGAACAGGAGGCCGAGTCGGCCGCGCAGGACCTGGTACGGAGCACGGAGCCCGGGCCGTACGCGGCCGCGGACCTCGACCAGGCACAGGCCTCCCCCGGCTGGCTCCGCTACGCGACCGTCGACGCCGACCGCCGCCGCACGGAGCAGCTCGACCCCGCGACCCTCGTCGACCGCCTCGCCAACGGCCTCCTGCGTTCCCTGCGCGGCGACCCGGAGGACCGGTCGGGCCGCGTCCGGATCCAGCTGGCCCGCATGGCGCCCGAGGTGCAGGACAGCGTCCTGGACCGGCTGGAACTGCGGCTGCCCGTGCCCGCCGTCGACCGGCTGCTGGAGGGCGTGGAGGAGACGGAGCGGGCAGGTCCGCTGCCGATGGACTCCGCGGCGGCTCCGCTGGCTGTCCCCGGTGCGGCGGAGGAGATAGAGGAGGAGCGGCGCGCTCGCGAGGACTCCGAGTCCGATCCCGTCCCCGAGCAGGACGTACGGCCCAACGCGCCCGGCAAGCCGGACGGGAAACCGCAGGACGGCCGGCCCGCGCCCGGCGGCGACCGTGCAGAGGACGCCGAGAACCAGGAGGACGGAGGATCCGCCTCCGGCGACGCCGACCAGGAGAACGCCCAGGGCGGCGCGGGCTCGGCCGGGCGGCAGCAGGAGGGCTCCCAGGACGAGCAGGAGCGCTCGCAGGACCAGCAGGACGAGAAGGACGCCTCCGGCCGGGACGCCGAGAAGGACGCCGCCGACGAACGCAAGGACGCCTCGGACACCGAACGCGACCAGCAGGACCAGGACAAGAAGGACGAGCGCAACGCCGAGGAGGACCAGGGCGGCCCCGAGGACGAGGCCGCCCAGGAGCCCGAGAGGCAGGCCGGCGAGCAGGAGCGGCGCGAGGACGAGGGCGCGTCCGAGACGACCCGCCGCCAGGCCCCTGCCCCGGGCACCGTCGACCGCAGCGGCGCCGAGCCCGGCGAGAAGTCCCGGACCGGCGGTGACACCGGCACGGCCCGTGCGGTGGGCGACCCCGAGAACGAACAGGACGGCGACGACGAGCCGTTGGGGCTGGACGCGGAGCCAGCGCAGGACGACACGGAACGGGACGCGGGGGACGACACGGCCGGGGCGGCCGGCGCGCAGCCCGTGCCCGATGCCGACCTCGTCGGCTTCACGGACGCGGCGAAGAACCCGAGCCTCGTCGAGGAGCGGCGGAAGGGTACGGCCCCGCTGCCCAGCCTGTCGTCCGCCTCCGACGCCCCGGCGCCGGACACGGCACCGCAGGAGGCCACGCCCGGCACACCCCGGGACGCCGCGGCCCGCTCCGAGGAGGAGGAAGGCCCCGGCGGCGAGTCCTTCGAGGACCTCCTGAGCGGTACGGCTGACGCGCAGCAGACCGACACGTCCGGAATCGGCGGTGCCCTCGGTACTGCGTCTCCCGGTGCGGCCTCGATGGCCGATGCCGCCGGGACGGACCGGGACCGGAAGCAGTCGGACGAACGCAAGGAGGACGCCGAGGCCGCACGACGCGACGAGGAGGCCCGGACCTCGGACGGCGCGGCGACCGGTGCCGCTGCGGGGCCCGGTGAGACCGCCGCGCCCGACCAGTTGGCCAAGTCGGGCGAGGACGCCCGTACACAGGGTGCCGGTTCGCCGTCGAGCACGGGAACGGAGAAGGGCGGCGAGAGCCAGGCTCAGAGCGCCAAGAAGCCGGAAGCAGGAGCTCCCGACCGCAGCGGCGGCAAGGAGGCCGACTCCGGGGTCGAGAAGGGCAAGGACAAGCAGGCCGACAAGCCTGAGGCCGACTCGGCGAACGGCCGGCGTGAGACCGGCGGGGACCAGGGGGCGACGGTTCCCGCACCCGAAACGTCACCCGGCGGCGGCCAGGACGCTACCGAAGGCAAGGGCCCGGCCACCACCCCCGGCCCGGAGAGCGGCCCGGACAAGGTCTCCACTCCGGGACCCGCGAGCGCGCCCAAACTGGCACCGGGCAACGGGCCTTCGCCTATGGCGGCAGGACCGGAAGCGAAGACCAACACGCCCAAAGCCGCCGAGTCCCCGGAAGCCGGCCGAGCATCGGGCGGTTCCACGGGCTCGCGCTCCCGCCCGACGGGCAGCAAGCGCCAGGTGGCACGAAAGGCCGCGAAGACCGCGTCGCGCCGGGGCGGCGGCGGAGGCGGCGGCCGCAAGTCCCCGGCCCCCGCCCCCGTCCGCTCCGGCGGCCGCCCCTCCGCATCCGGCGGATCCAAGGCCAATCCCAAGGCGAAGAAGGAGACCCTGCCCCCGGACGTCTCCAACGCCACCCCCGAGTCTGGTCTGTCGACGGCCGCGGGGCTCAAGCCGCACCAGGCCCTGGAAACGCTCAAGGGCGTCGGCAGCGCGGTCGGCCGCTCGGTCGACAAGGAGCGCACCAGCCTGCGCAAGGCACCGCCGAAGACGCAGCGGCCCTCCGGCTCCCCGCGCACCGTCCCCGGCGGCCCGCGTGCGGCGGCCCCGGGCACGTACACGAACGCCAAGGTCGCCCGTACGGACGCGGCTCAGGGCAAGACGCCCGAGATCAACGGCGAGCAGAAGCCCGAAGGCGACGTCCCGGGCGCGAACGTGCCGGAGCCCAGTTGGTGGGACATCGCCGTCACCATCGGCGCCCAGCTGTTCGGCAAGCTGCTGAAGGAGATCCTCCCGCTCGACGACCTGATCGACTCCATCCTCGGGCTGCCGACCGAGGACGAGGGGCTGAAGAACGCCCGTGTGGGCGACGCCCCGAGGCTTCCGCTGGAGAACGACTCGGACCCGCGGCGCACCGACGAGCAGGGCCGCAAGCTCGACGAGCGGAAGAACGAACTGCATCGGTCGGGACGTGACGACGCGGCCCGCCCGATGGGCGAGGACCAGATCTATCCCGACGTGCCCAAGGAGACCCTGACCGGCAAGGTGCCCGGCGGGAAGAAGACGGCGAAGGGCGGCGGCGCGCGGTCGGTGTCGGGCGGCGGTGTGCCGATCGAGTCCGCCTCCGCGGTCGCCGAGCACGACCGGGGCCCGCAGATCCAGGCCGGCTTCTCCCAGGGCCGGGACAGGATGGGGCAGGAGCGCCAGGCCAAGGACAAGAAGGCGGCGGACGACCGCAAGCAGCACGACCAGGACCTCCAGAAGGAGGTCACGGCCAGCGGCAAGAAGCAGTCCGACGCCCGCGACAAGGGCCGTTCCGACATCGCCGACTCACGAGACCGGTGGCGCGGGGAGCAGGACGACAAGGTCTCGGAGATCGACGGCAAGAAGGGCAAGAAGTACGACAAGGTCCGCGACGACATCAAGAAGAAGGAGGAGGACACCGACAAGGACGTCGACAAGCGGACCGAGGACGACAACAAGAAGATCGACGACGAGCAGACGGGCGCCGAGAAGGAGGCGGAGAAGAAGCAGGAGGACGGCAAGGACGACGCCGACAACTGGCTCGAAGAGGCCATCGAGAAGCTCAAGGAGTTATTCGAGCAGCTCAAGAACGCCATCAAGAGCGTCTTCGAGAAGGCCCGCCAGGTCGTCACCGACCTCATCGACAAGTTCAAGCAGCAGGTCTTCAAGCTCATCGACGACGCCCGCAACTGGGTCATCGACCAGATCAACACCTTCGCCGACGCGCTGATCGCCCTCGGCGACGAGCTCCTCGCCGACTACCCGGCGATGCGCGACAAGTGGCGCAACACCATCGACGGCGCGCGCGACTGGGCGGTACAGAAGGTCAATGAGTTCGCCGACGCGCTGAAGGAGGTCGCCGGGAAACTCCTCGACGGCCTGTGCGGCGCGCTCCTGGCCGGCCTCGACGCCCTGGAGGGCGGCCTGCTGGCGGCGGTCGACATCGCCGAGACGGTCACCGTCGGCGCGCTGGAGTTCGGTGCCGCCGCGGTCGCCGCGCTCGGTGAGTGGGCGGCCATCTTCAACGACATCGTCTCCGACCCGGGTGACTGGATCAGCAAGGCCGGTGCCGCCGCGGAGACAGGCGCCAAGGAACACCTCTTCGAGGAGATCAAGACCGCGGTCAGGGCCTGGTTCAACCAGAAGGTCCAGGAGATCATCGGCATCCCGGTGGAGGACTTCCAGGAGCTGATCTCCGGCGGCGTCACCGTCGAGCAGATGGCGCAGATGGCCTGGGACGAGGCTCTTCCCCAACTCCCCGTCATCATCGGCGTGATGGTGGTCGAGAAGGTCGTCGCCAAGCTCATCCCCGGCGCCGGCTGGGTCATGGCGATCATCGACGCCCTGCAGACCGCGTGGGGCGCCCTCAGCGAGATCCTCGCCGCCTTCGGCCTGTTCATGGACTTCCTGAAGTCGGTCAAGAGCGGCAACGGCGCGCTGCCCTTCGCCAAGGCGGTCGCGGCCGGGGTCGTGGCGCTGCTGGAGCTGGTCTACGAGTTCCTCGTCGAGGGCGTCGGCCGCTTCATGGGCAAGGTGGCCGAACGGCTCGGCGGCATGCTCAAGAACCTCCGCACCAAGAAGCACAAGCCGGGCCCCGCCGACGACAAGCCGGACGCTCCCGCCAACCCCAAGGACGAACGCCGGGCTCCGACCGACGACCGCACCCCGGACCGCCCGGCCGACCGCACGGACGACAGCCCCGCCGGCCGCCCGTCGGCACCACGCAAGCCGTCCCCGGACAAGACCTCCCGCCCCCCGTCGAAGCCCCGCCCCGGCAAGCGCCCCACCCCGGAGAAGAAGCGACGCCCCGCACACACCACCCGCCCGAAGAAGCGCCGCGACGACGACGAACGCCGCGACGAGGGCCGCGAGGTGAACGCGGC
Source organism: Streptomyces sp. NPDC008137 (assembly GCF_042957035.1). NCBI lineage: Bacteria > Bacillati > Actinomycetota > Actinomycetes > Kitasatosporales > Streptomycetaceae > Streptomyces > Streptomyces sp. NPDC008137. Next base: position 27,517 of record NZ_JBIBHN010000012.1, read on the forward strand.
CCGCAAGCGCATGCGGGACGCGGACCGCCGCCTGAAGGACGACGACAGGCCCGACCGCCGCGACACCCCGACCCGCCGCGGCCCGGCCCGCCCCGACCGCCGCCGCGACGCGAACGACCGCGACCGTGACCGCGACCCGAAGAACACGCGTCCGGGCGAACGCCGCACGGACGACCGTCGCCGTGACGACGACCGCAGGACCGACCGCCGACGGGACGACGGCCGCCGTCGCGACGAAGACCGCACCGACGACCGCCGCCGTGACGACGACAAGCGCCGCGACACCGACAAGGACCGCCCCCGCCGCCGGCCGCTCCGCCGCGCCCGCCAGACCATCAAGTCGGCGGTCAACAGGGCCCGCAGGGCAGGCCGCAGGCTCTATGGAAAGGCCCGCCGCAGGATAGGCAATCACCTGAGCGATCGCTTGCGTCGGCTGCGGGAGCAGTGGCGACGCCGGAACGAACACGGCAGGGACCGGACCCGTGGTCACGGCCGCGATCGGCGACGGGAAGAAGAGCGTCAGCGGGAGAACAACGGCATCACGGACTTCGAACTGCCCAGGGTCCGGTTCCGCACGAAGGACGGCGAGCCCCACACCCTCCTCTTCGACGGGAAGGGCAAGAGCGCCGACCTGGCGGTCCGTAGTGTCCTGCAGGCCATGACCGGGTACTTCGGGGACTGGGATACAGAGATCCAGGGACTCAGGAACAAGGGAAAGACGGACCTCGCGGATGCGATGACGGATGTCATTGCCGCGGCACGTCGCCAGGCCCAGACGGTCGAAACCATGCAGAACTCCCTGCCCAAACCCCGCAACCGTCATGGCATCAGCCGAGGCACGCTGGGCGACGTGGCCTTCCAGCGTCGAATCGAGCGGCTCCGGGACGCCATGGAGGGCCTGGCGGAGTTGCTGGAGCAGCGGAATGCCGGCGACAAGGAGCCGCCGAAGCCGGACACCATCCTGCCGCCGTTCGCCGACGGGCCCATGGCCTTCAACTTCAAGGCCAGATTCATCAAGAAGAGCACGCCGAAGGGTACGGAGGCGGACGAGCGACGCAGCGCCCATCCGGTGGGCTGGAAGGAGCTGGATAAACTCCCGGGTGGACGCTCCGAACGAGGTCGATTCTGGGTGCGCATGCACATGCTTCCGGCGAAGATCGGCGGCCATTCGTCCACGTCCAACCTCGTGCCCGCGTTGGGAGCCATCAATACAAGGGCCATGGTGCAGATCGAGCATCCCGCTCAAGCGGCTCTCGGGCACGTGGTCGAGCACGGAACGATTCCGGCCGACCCGGAAGACATGATCTGGTATCAGGTGTCCATTAATTACCGGGGACAGTATCCAGGGTTTCCGCGGCGCGTGGGGGTGCGCTGGGGCGGCTACAAGGTGTCCGGCAATCAGTGGCAGGAGAAGGGTTCGACAAGCACCTGGGCGGAGAATTTTCCGGCGCCGAACATCACAGCAGGATTCGATATCAAGAAGGCGAAAGCGGCCACGGTGAGAATGGTGACGCGAGTATCCGACTCGACCGCGCAGAAAATAGTCAAGCTGCTCGCTGCCGCCCCCGGAAGCTATCACAGCGTAGACGACCTCGTCGGGGCTCTGTCCTCCGGTGCTGCGGGCCTCACTGGGGAACCGGCTCAGCGGCTGCGAAAGGACCTCGCGAAGCTGATCGCTGCACGAGTGAAGATCAATTTCTGAGGTGGGGAGAATGATGGAACCAACAGCTGTTGAGAGCGCCTGGATCGATGTATTCGAAGAGTTGAGGAACTGTCCCGATGTTCTCTTGGACATGGACACCCTGGAATTCCCCGACGGGGAGGTCGCAGATGCGGATGCCGCTTTCGCGTCGCTCGCAGAGCGAGACGGTATCGTCCTCGATGCCTCGTTGAAAGAGTGTTATTTGCGTTTTTCGGATGTGGCGGCCGGCTGGGGGGCCGGGATGACCGAAGAGGATGAAGACCCTTTGTTCGCCGGGGAGTTCGATGTCATCCCCCTCGTCCGGGCGCTGCGTGACTCCGCACCGGTCGACCGCTCGCCTGACCCCTCGCCGGAGCAGCGGGAGTTTCTGTCCGAGCTCCGGGATTTCGACACTACTAGCCTGTCGGGCACGGGCAAGGTCGCCTCGCTGCGTATCCGGCAAGGCTCCGTACACAATCCGGAGATATGGTTCAGTGACGTGCGTGGCGGCATCCATCACATGGATGTCGATCTGTGCGGTTACCTCGACGCTTTGCGGGTCACCAAGGGAACGTTGGGCTGGCAGTACCTGTTCACGGACGTTTCCCTGGCGCACGACCGATTCGAGGTGACCGTGCGATTTCTCAACGAAATGCTCCGCGTCTTCCCAGACTTGTTCCCCGCGCACGACTACGAACCGCTGCGAGTCCGGCTCGCCGAGCGTCTGCGCTAGATACGGACAGGAACCCATGACCCGCTACGCCGACATCCCCAAACCCATCCGCTCCGGCATCGTCGTCGTCGACCCCGACACCGGCACCCCCCAACGCATCATCGTGCTGCAGTTCAACCCGGACACCCTCGAACGCAGCGTGAGCCCGCAGTCGGCCGGTGACAGCGGTGACGCCGGAGGCGGCGGGACCGGTAGCGGCGACCGGAACGAGGCGCTGAGGCTCAAGGGCCCCGCGCAGGAGACCTGGAAGTTCACCGCCGAGATCGACGCGACGGATCAGTTCGAGATCGCGGTGCCCGACGGGATCCACCCTCAGCTCGCCACGCTGGAGATGCTCGTACAGCCGACCACCGCGCAACTGCGCGCCGCCAGCCGGCTGTCGCAGAAGGGTGCCATCGAGATCAGCCCGATCGAGATGCCCCTGACGCTGTTCACGTGGGGGAGCAAGCGGGTCATGCCGGTGCGGTTGACGGAGCTGTCCGTGAACGAGTCCGCCTTCGACGTGAACCTCAATCCCATCCGCGCCTCCCTCAGCATCGGCATGAAGATCCTCACCGTCAGTGATCTGCCCGCCGGGCACCGCGGTGCCGATCTCTATCTCGCGCATCTCGCGCAGAAGGAGCGGCTGGCCGCCGCAGCCCGGGGCGGCAGCCTCGGCGCGCTGGGACTCGGCGGCGGCATCGGAGCAGCGAGCGCATCGATCAGGAGGGGCTGAGCCACACCATGGCCGACGTCGAACCGTACGAGAGCGCCCTGGACGCCATCCCCGGCGCTCATCCGTATCCGCGCACCAGCCGGTACCACGACGCCGAGATCGGGGTGCACCGTCGCCCTGACGGCAGTGAAGTCCGGTACACCAAGCGCCGGTTGCTGCCGCCTCTGGACGACGGCGGCCACCAGGAGGCCCAGCCTCACGTCGTCGGCGCGGGGGAGCGGCCCGACCTGCTCGCCCAGCGGTACTTCGGCGACCCCGGGCAGTGGTGGCAGATCGCCGACGCCAACCCGGTGCTCGATCCACGCGAGTTGACCGACGAGGCCGGGCGGATCATCGGTATTCCGATCGCCGGTGGCTTCCCGCAGGGGGACAGGCGTGTTTGACCTGCCCGTGGGGCAGGGCCCCGTGCACATCACCCTCCTCATGGGGCCCAAGCTCGCCCGCCCCGTGCCCGCCGAGGTCACCGAGGCCCTGCTCTCCGCGCAGATCACCGCCACCGCGGGCGAGCGCAGCGGATTCCAGCTCGCCTTCGACCTCACCAAGAACGGCATCATCAGCCGCCGGCTGCTGCCCGAGGGATTCTTCGATCCGAAGACCCGCCTGATCGTGACCGTCAACGTGCGGGGCACGGCCGCCGTGCTCTTCGACGGGCTGGTGGTGCGTCAGGAGGTCGGTGCCAGCAACCGGCCCGGGCATTCCACCCTCACCGTCACGGGCGAGGACCTCACCCTGCTGATGGACCTGGAGGAGCGCACCGCCCGCTACCCCAACCTGCCGCCCTCCGAGCGGGCCCTCGCCATCCTGCGCCGCTACTCCGACTACGGCATCCGGCCCGACGTCTACACCGAGAAGGTCGCCCAGCCCCCGCACCAAGACCTGCGCGTGCACTACCAGACCGGCACCGACCTCCAGTACGTCACCGAGCTCGCCCGCGCCAACGGCTACACCTTCTACCTGGAGCCCGGCCCCGACCCCGGTCAGTCGTCCGCCCGTTGGGGCCCGGAGGTCCGGCTCGGCATCCGCCAGCACGCCCTCAACGTCAACATGGACGCCCAGTCCACCGTCGACCAGATGACGTTCGCCTACGACGGGACGGCGCGCGAAGAGCCGCAGGCACGCTGGCAGGACCCCGGCACCCGGCAGTCCACCCTGCTGCCGCAACCGCCGATCAGCCCGCTGCGCCCGCCCCTCGGCAGGCGCCCCACCCCGGCCCTGAAGCGCAAGACGCTGTCCGGCACCGCCAAGCAGCAGCGCGAGCAGGCCGAGGCCGAACTGCTCGCCCGCGCCGCCGTCTCCGCCGACGTCGTCTCCGGCTCCGGCTCCCTCGACGTCAACCGGCACGGCTACATCCTCCAGCCGCGCCAGCTCGTCGGCGTACGGGGCGCCGGACGCGCCTACGACGGCGACTACTACGTCAAGTCCGTCACCCACAACCTGCGGCCGGGCTCCTTCCAGCAGAACTTCACCCTCTCCCGGGAGGGCCTCGAAGCCCGCAGCGACTACGTACGGCCGTAAACCCACCCACGACCCGACCATCGACCAGGAGCACCTCCACCATGGCGGCACCCAGCAATCGCTACCTCGGCAAGTTCCGCGGCCGGGTCGTCGACAACAACGACCCGCTGCGCATCGGCCGCGTCACCGTCGAGGTTCCCGACGTGCTCGGCGACGAGCCGTCGACCTGGGCGCTGCCCTGCCTGCCCTTCACCGGGCCGGAGTCCGGGCAGTTCGTGGTGCCCCCGCCCGGCGCGGGCGTGTGGGTGGAGTTCGAGCAGGGGGACCCCAGCTTCCCGGTGTGGACGGGGTGCTGGTACGGCGCCGCCGACGAGCTGCCGCCCGACGCGCGCCGCGAGCTCCAGGCGAACTCGCCGAGCAAGCCGGTCGTCGTGCAGACACCGCAGGCGCACAAGCTCGTCATGAACGACACGCCCGGCGCCGAGCAGGGGATCCTCCTCCAGGCCCAGGGCGGCGCCTACATCCGCATCACCAAGGAAGCCGTGGTCATCGCGACCGGCGCGGGCGCCGAGGTCGTACTGCGCGGACGTGAAGTGACGATCAACGAGGGCCAGCTGACCGTGCTCTCGAAGCGATAGACGGGGGAAGAGATCTTGTCCGGGAATCTGCTCGACGCGGGCACGGTGATCGGCTGCCCGCACGGCGGCCGGGTCACCGCCGCCACGCCACCCGCCGGGGGCGTACGCGTCGCGGGTGCCGCCGTCGGCACCGCCGCGCACAGCTATGTGGTCACCGGCTGCCCGCACACCGTCGACCGGGTGCCCTCGCCGTGCGCCACCGTCCGGTGGACCGCGGGTGGCACCGGCATAACCGTCGACGGCGCGCCCGTGCTGCTCGACACCTCCGCGGCCCAGTGCTTCAGCGCGGCCTTCGTCCCGCAGGGGCCGCCCGTCGTCCAAGCCGCGCAGCGAAAGGTCACCGTCCGATGAGCCCCGCAACCAGGGCCGGCAGGCCCCGTTCCGACCTCGCCTTCCCCTTCCGTGCCGACCGCCGCGGGCGTACCGCGCACGCCGGACACGGCGAACACGTCCACGACCTGATCGAGCAGTTGCTGTTCACCAGCCCCGGCGAGCGCGTGATGCGCCCCGACTTCGGCTGCGGGCTCCTCGACCTGGTGTTCGCGCCCAACAGCCCCGAGCTGATCAGCACGCTCGAACTCTCCGTGCAGGCCGCGCTGCAGCGCTGGCTCGGCGACCTCATCGAGGTCACGGCCCTCGACATCGTCAGCGAGGGCGGTGAGGACGGCGTCGTCCGCGTGTTCCTGTCGTACACCGTCCGGGCCACCGGCACCCGGCGCGACGACGTCTTCGAAGGGAGGGCCGCCGCATGACGACCGGCACCACAGCGTCCCGCCGCGCCAAGGTGAGGGCCGCCCAGCTCAAGGGCGTCGACACCGTCGAGACCGGCGACGACGGCCTGCTGCTCACCGTCACCTTCCTCGGCAAGGCCCCGCACGGCCTCTGCCCCGAGAACGTCCGCATCGACGGTGGCCGCCGCGTCACCGGCATCACCGCCGTCGACGTCAGCGTCGAACGCGAGGAGGACCCTGAGCTCGACGACCGGCTCTACGTCACCCTCGACCGGGCCGGAGACACCTCCCGCTACCGGCTCTCCCTCGTCGAGACCGACCCGTACGGACGGCCCGGCACCGAGCCGTACCGCGGCTTCGACCAGCGCTACCACAGCGCCACGTTCTCCTTCCGGCCCGACTGCCCCACCCCGTTCGACTGCGAGGACGAGCACCGGCCGGAGCCGGACTTCCCCGCCGCGCCCGTCATCGACTACACGGCCCGCGACTACGACACCATCCGCAAGCTGCTCCTGGACCGGCTCGCGCTCACCACCCCCGAATGGGTCGAGCGCAACCCCGCCGACCTGGGTATGACCCTCGTCGAACTCCTCGCCCACACCGGCGACCAGATCAGCTACCACCAGGACGCGGTCGCCACCGAGGCCTACCTCGACACCGCCCGCCGCCGGGTCTCCGTACGCCGCCACGTGAAGCTCATCGACTACGCGATGCACGACGGCTGCAACGCCCGCGCCTACGTCACCGTCCGGACCGCCGACGACGTCACGCTCGCCCCGGGCACCTTCCGCTTCGCCTCCGTCGACGTACGCAGCCTCGACCCGCACGACCGCCCCGAACCGGGCACGGTGATCGACGAGGCCGACCTCGGCGATCTCGACGAGCGCGGCTCGGTGGAGGTCTTCGAACCGGTCGTCGCCACCGACCCGCTGGAGCTGCGGGTCGCGCACAACGCGATCCGGCTGTGGACCTGGGGCGGCGAGGTGTGCACCCTGCCGCGGGGCGCCACCGCCGCCAGCCTGCGGGACGCCTGGGTGGACCCGGAGACCTGCCGCGAGCGGCGGCTGTCCCTCAGGCCGGGCGATGTGCTCGTCCTGGAGGAGGTGAAGGGCCCGCGCACCGGCACCCCCGGCGACGCCGACCCCGCCCACCGCCAGGCCGTCCGGATCACCTCCGTCACACCCGGACTCGACCGGATCGAGGACCAGCCGGTCCTGGAGATCACCTGGGCCGCCGAGGACGCGCTGCGCTTCCCGCTCTGCCTCACCACCCGCGGCGGACGTGACTGCCTGCCCGTCGAGGACGTCACCCTCGCCCGGGGCAACGTCGTCCTCGTCGACCACGGCCGGACGCTGACCGGCCTGCCCGAGACGGTCACCGTGCCGCCCGTGCCCGCCGTGACCGCCCCCTGCGACCCTCCCGCCTTCGGCTGCCACGACACCGAGGAGGGCAACGCCCCCGCACGGCTGATCAACGTCCTGACGGACAAAGCCGAGTCGGGCCGGGCTCTCGTAGCCGGTGACGTCCGCGAACTCTTCGACGTCGTGGGGGAGGCGGCGACCAACCGCGCCGGACTCGGCCTGGAGAGTGCCGGGCAACGGCACGAACAGGTCGTGCCCGGCACCGCGTACGCCCAGGCCACCGCCCTGCGCACCCTGCTCGCCCAGTCCGTCTACCCCGGCATCGCGCCCCGCTTCCGCCCGGTCCTCTGCCGAACGCCCGTCACCCAGGCGGTGCCCTTCCCCGACCCCGGCACCGTCGCCGCCGGGCAGGCCGAGCGGATCGCGGCCATCCCGGGCCGGGTGCGGCAGCGCCTCGTCGAGCTGTGGCGCAGTGCCCGCGACCGGGACGGACTCGGCCAGGAGGAGATCGCCGAACTCGCCGTGATCTACGGCCTGAACGTGCTGGAGCGGTTCGAACTGCACCGCCACCCGGTCCGCGCCCTGCGCGAACTGCTCTACCGCAGCGACCAGTTGCTCGACACCAAGCTGCGCCGCGCACAGGTCCTCGCCGCCCGGTCCCGGGCGGGAACCGTCCTCGACGGGCACATCGCCTGGGAGATCGCCCACGCCTGGGGCCCGGCCTACGCGAGCGGACTCCACCCCGAGGAGACGGTGCTGCGCGGCTCGGCGACCGCCGCCCTCGCCCAGGACCCGCGCCGGGCGCTGCCCGCCGTCCGCCCGCACGACGGGGAGCAGACCTGGCTGCCGCGCCGCGACCTGCTCGACAGCGGCCCGCGCGAGCGGCACTTCGTCGGCGAACTGGAGGACGACGGCCGCCTCGCGCTGCGCTTCGGGGACGGCCGGCACGGTGCGAGGCCCACCCCGGGCTCCCGCCTGGAGCTGCGCTACCGGCTCGGCGGCGGCACCGCGGGCAACGTCGGCGCCGAGGCCATCAACCACCTGGTCGTGCAGGGCGACTGCGACGCCCCGGCCGCCGTGGTGCGCAACCCGCTGCCCGCCACCGGCGGCATCCAGCCCGAACCCGTCGAGCAGGTACGCCAGCTGGCCCCGCTCGACCTGCGCCGCACCCGGCTGCGCGCGGTCACCGCCGACGACTACGCCGCCCTCGCCGGAGCCCTGCCGGGCGTGCGGCGGGCGGCGGCCGAGATCCGCTGGACCGGTAGCGTCCAGGAAGCACACATCGCCATCGACGCGTACGGCACCGCCGACCCGTCGCCGGGCCTGCTCGACTCGGTCGCCCAGGCCCTGGAGAGCTACCGGCGCATCGGCCACGACCTCGTCGTGGGGCCCGCCCGCGTGGTGCCGCTCGACATCGCGCTGAGCGTCTGCGTCAAGCCCGGCCATCAACACGGGCAGATCCTGGCCGAGCTGTACCGCGTACTCGGCAGCGGACGGCTGCCCGGCGGGCGGCTCGGCTTCTTCCACCCCGACGCGCTGACCTTCGGCGAACCGGTCCGGCTCAGCCGCCTGGTCGCCGTGGCCGCCGCCGTGCCAGGGGTGGAGAGCGTCGAGGTCACCCGGCTGCGCCGGCTGTCCGGACAGGACCGAGGAGAGAGGGAGGACGGCGTGCTGCGGCTCGGCCCGCTGGAGATCGCCACCTGCGACAACGACCCGGACCGGCCGGAGAACGGCCTGCTGGCGATATCCCTGGGAGGTGCCCGATGACGGACCCGCACCCGATCCCCTCGACCGACGACTGCGGCTGCGGCGGCGCCTGCCACGGCGGCCACGACGAGCGCCTCGCGCCGACGCCGCCGCACAACCCGCCCGGCAGAACCGCGCTGGACTACCGCGTCGGCGAGTACGGCTCGTTCCTGGCCGCCCTGCTCGACCGGCTCGCCTCGCCCGCCTACCCGGCGTTGAACCGCCTCACCGTCCGCACCCCGGACGACCCGGCGATCGGCCTGCTCGACGCCACGGCCGTCCTCGGCGACCTGCTCACCTTCCACTCCGAGCGGATCGCCGACGAGGCCTACCTCCGCACCGCCGACGAGCACCGCTCCCTGGTGCTGCTCGGCCGGCTCGTCGGGCACCGCCCGCGTCCCGGTGTCGCCGCCGCCACACATCTGGCGTACACCCTCGAACGCGACCCGCGCGCCGAGGCGCAGAACGTGCTGATCCCGCGCGGCGCGCGCAGCCACAGCGTGCCGGCCTCCGCCGATGAGGCGTCGCTGACGTTCGAGACCGCACGGGATCTGACGGCCCGCTGGGACTTCAACGAGCTGAAGGTCCGTCGACGTCGTCCCTCGCTGCTCACGCCGCAGGACCTCGAGAAGCGCTCCGAGCTGTTCGTCGAGGGCACGGGGCTCTCCCTCCAGAGCGGCGACCAGTTGCTGTTCGTCTTCGGGGAGGGCGCGGGCGGTGCGCGCAAGCTGCTGCCGGTTTCGAAGGCGCGGGTCGACCGGGACGACGAGATCACGGCGATCTCGCTGCCGAAGTCGGCGCCGGCGACCCTTGAGGAACTCCTCGACGAGGTGCGGAGCTGGATCGCGCTGCCCGCGCAGCCCGGTGAGCCGGGGGAGGAGCCGCCCACGCCGGAGGTTCCCAACCCGCGGCCGGTCAGCCGGCTGATCGAGGACTTCGAGGACCAGGTCCTCGAACCGCTGCGTGACGACCTGGAGGAGGTCAAGACGCCCGAGTGGCTCGCGGCGCGGCTTGCCGAGCCTCTTGCCCGGCTCGGTGAGGCGCAGGTGCTGGCTGCTCCGTATGAGGGGGTGGCGGCGTGGTTCGAGCAGTTGGAAGCGGTGCTGGCCGAACTTGTCGAGCGGGCTCTGGAGTTGGCGCCTGCGCAGACGGATGAGGAGGGTGTGGTGGTGGGTGCGCGGCCGTCTGCTGCGCCGTCGGGGCTGGTCGCGCAGTTCCCCGCGCCCCTGAGGGGTGACTCCAACGCCGCTCTGAAAGCCCTGGGCGCTGTACTCCCCGCCCTCCGTGCCACGGCCCCCAACCCCCCTGGCACCCCCCGGCGGCAGCTACCCGGCACCGACACCGCCCGCCTCCTCTCCGCCCTCAACCCCGGCCTCGGCAGTCTCTACCCGGCCTGGCGCACGGCCGCCGCCCCCGGTACCCCGCAGCTGCTGCGCGAGTTGCTCGCGCTGCGCGTCACCGCGGCCCCGTTCGGCGCCACGGCCCCGTTGAAGCCGGTTCAGGACGATCGCGGCCGGGTCATCCGTACCGCCGACTGGCCGCTGACCGGGGCGGTGCTGGCGACCATGCGGGTCGTCTTCGACACGGCGGGAAAGACCCCGGTGCGGGCCGAGTTCCAGTACGTCGAGGGCAGCAGCTCCGACCAGCGCGCGGAGAACCTGCCCGTCGCCCAGCCGGTCACCTTCACCCTCGGCCCCGGTCAGGTCGAACTGTCCGTGCGCTCCGGCCAGGACCGCGACCTGAGCTGGCTCAACCGGCGACCTGCCGACTCCCAGGAGCCCGGCGTCACGGCCCGGCTCCACTCGGGACTGCCCGAGCGCACGCTCTTCGTGTCCCGGCCGGACGACGAAGGCCTGGTCCACGTCGGCGTTCACAACGGCACTTCCGAGCAGATCGCCCTGCGGCCGGGCGCCGGCGAGCAGTTCACGCACGGCGACCACGAGGTCAGCCTCAAGTACACGGTTGGCAGCGCCGAGCCGAACGTCGAGGTCGTCATCGCCAGCAAGCCGGAGCCGGTCAACCGCCGCACCCTCCAGCTGGACACCGTGCACGAGGGCATCACCGTCGGCAGCTGGGTGGCGATCCAGCGGCCCGCCAAGGGAGCCGAGGGCAAAGTGCCCGGCGACCCGAAGCTGGCGTTCGTCACCACCCAGGTGGTGGCCGCGCGTACGGCCGCGTACACCAACTACGGCATCACCGGACGCGGCACCGAACTCACCCTCGCCGACCCCTGGCTGGACGAGTTCGACGTCCTGCTGTCCCACGTCCGCGACACCACCGTGCACGCGGCCGGGGAGCCCCTGCGTCTCGCCGACGAGCCCCTCGGCGAGGACGTGCACGGCAACGAGATCGAACTCGCCGAGCTGTACGAGGGGCTGCGGCCGGGCCGCACGCTCATGGTGACCGGTGAACGCGGCGACATCCCGGGCACGGCGGGCGTCAAGGCCACCGAGGTGGTCACGGTCGCCGCCGCCGACCCCGCGGTCGACCCCCGACTCCCCGGCGACCACGTCCACACCCGGCTCACCCTCACCGCGGACCTCGCCCACCGCTACCGCCGCGAGACGGTCCGCATCCTCGGCAACGTCGTCGAGGCCACCCACGGCGAGAGCCGCGAGGAGGCCATCGGCAGCGGCGACTCCGACCGCGTCAACCAGACGTTCGCGCTCTGGCAGTCCCCGCTGACCTGGCTCGCCGACGACAACCCCCTCGGGGCCACCCCGGTGCTGGAGATCCGGATCGACGGTGTGCTGTGGCGCGAGGTCGACAGCCTGGCCGGGCGCGGCCCCACCGAGCGGGTCTACATCAGCGGCACCACCGCCGACGGCCGGACGACCGTGACCTTCGGAGACGGTGTGCACGGCGCCCGGCTGCCCTCCGGACACGAGAACGTCCGCGCCCGCTACCGCTTCGGCACCGGCAGGGCGGCCAACGTGCCCGCCGACCGCGTCACCCAGCCCCTCACCCGGCCGCTGGGCGTCACCGCGGTCACCAACCCGCGTCCGGCCACCGGCGGTGCCGACGCCGACGGCCCCGGCCTGACCCGCCGTACCGTCCCGCTGGCCGTCTCGGCGCTGGACCGGCTGGTGTCCGAGTCCGACTACGAGGACTTCGCCCGCTCCCGAGCCGGCATCGGCCGGGCCTCGGCACGCGAGCTCTTCGACGGACGGCGGCGCGTGCTGCACGTGACGGTCGCGGGCACGGACGACGTGCCCATCGCCCCGGACTCGGACACCCTGCGCGCCCTGCGGGGTGCCCTCACCGAGTACGGCGACCCCAACCTCCCGGTCCGCGTCGACGGCCGGGAACTGGTCCTGCTGCTGATCGCCGCCCAGGTGAAGGTGGCCCCCGGCCACGCCTGGCAGCACGTCGAGCCGCGCCTGCGGCAGGCCCTGCTGAACCGGCTCGGCTTCGAGGGCCGGGAGCTGGGCCGGCCCGCCCGCCTCTCCGAGGTCCTGGCCACCGCCCACACCGTGCCCGGCGTCGACTACGTGGACGTCGACGTCTTCACTGGTGTGCCCGCCTCCGCCACCCCGGAGGAGCTCACCGATCTGCTCACCCGCCCCGGCCCGCCCAGGGCGACTGTCCCCGCGCACCCGGCGACGTACGACGAGAAGACCCACACGGTCCGTGCCGAGAACGGCGAGACGCTGTCGGAGATCTGCGCGCGCTACGGCGTGCCCCTCGCCGAACTCCTGCGCCTCAACCCCGACATCACCGACACTCGGCGCCTGCCCCGGGGCCGGTCGGTGTACGTCTTGCGCGGCATCCGCCCGGCCCAGCTCGCGCTGCTGTCGCCCCGGGCCGCGGACACCCTGATTCTGACGGAGGTCAAGTGATGTCCCCGGATCCCCAGTTGGAGACGCCGGGCCCGGTGGTGCCCAGGGAGCCGGACGGTCTCGCCGACCTGCTGCCCCGCTGGCACCGGCTGCGCGACGCCGAGGAGGGCGAGCCGCTGCGCGCGTTGCTCGCCGTGATCGCCGAGCAGGTCGACCGCGTCCGCGACGGCGTCCAGCAGGGCTACGAGGACCTGTTCGTGGAGACGGCTGCCCCCTGGGTGCTGCCGTACCTCGGCGATCTCGTCGGCTACCGAACCCTGCCCGGCTACGAACGCGTCCTCACCACCGGCCTGCACGACGGCGGCCGGGCCGCCCTCGCCGAGGCCGTCGCCCCGCGCCGGGACGTGGCCGCCACGGTCGCGAGCCGCCGCCGCAAGGGCACCCTGCACCTGCTGGAGGAACTGTCCGAGCAGGTCGCGGCCTGGCCCGCCCGGGCCGTCGAGCTGTCCCGGCAGGTCGCCCACACCCAGCCGGTGAAGCTGTACGGCACCGGCACCCACCGGGGCGAGCGCGGCCGGCTCACCGACCTGCGCGACGGCGCCGAACTCGCCCTCGGCGGCGGCCCCTTCGCCAACAGCGCCCGTACGGCCGACGTCCGCCGCGCCGAGTCCCGGCACCGGCAGGGCGGCTGGACCCCCGCCGGAGTCGCCCTGTTCGTATGGCGGCTGAAGGCGTACGCGCTGACCCGGACCCCGGCCTACTGCATCGACAGGGCCCGCAACCTCTACACCTTCTCGATCCTCGGCAACGACACCCCGCTGGCCACCAAGCCGTTCCCGGAACCTTCGCCGACACACATCGCCACCGTCGACAACGTCCCGGCGTTCATCACGCGCCGTCTCCTGCACGACCGGCTGCTCGACTACTACGGCCCCGGCAAGAGCTTCGTCATCCGGCGCGACGGCGAGGACAACCCCGTACCGCCCTCGGACATCGTGGTCGCCGACCTGTCGGGCTGGCGCTACCGCCCCAAGCGCGGCCAGGTGGCCGTCGACCCGGAGCTCGGCCGGATCGCGTTCGGCTCGCGGTCCGCGCCCCGGCAGGGCGTCTGGGTGGACTACCACTACGCGTTCCCGGCCGACATGGGCGGCGGCGAGTACGAGCGTGACCGCGAGCCGCGCCCGGACGCGGAGTTCTACCGGGTCGGGCCCGGACAGCCCCACCGGCAGATCATGGACGCCTACCGGGCCTGGCAGCACGACCGCCGGGCCGGCCGCACCGGGCCCGACGGCATCATCGAGATCACGCACAGCGGCGCCTACCAGGAGCAGCTCGACTTCGACCTCGACCCCGGCGACCGGCTCGAACTGCGGGCGGCGGAGGGCACCCGACCCGTCATCCGCCTGCTCGACTGGTACAGCAACCGCCCCGACGCGCTCAACATCCGCGCGGTGTCCGAGGACTGCGCCCCGCACGAGCGGCCGCGTGTCGTCCTCGACGGGCTGCTGGTCGCCGGACGCGGCATCAACGTGACCGGCGCGATGGGCGCCGTCGTCGTACGGCACAGCACGCTCGTGCCCGGCTGGTCCCTGGAGCCCGAGTGCGATCCGCACTCGCCCGAGGAGCCGAGCATCGTCCTGGACCGCACCACCGCCTGCCTCCAGGTCGAGCACAGCGTCCTCGGCACCATCGAGGTCATCGGCGACGAGGTGGGCGAGGACCCCCTCGACATCCACATCCGGGACAGCGTCCTCGACGCCACCGCCGACGACCGCGAGGCCCTGTCCGCCCCGGACTGCCGCCACGCCCACGCCGTGCTGCACCTGCACCGCACCACCGTCATCGGCGAGATCCACACGCACGCGGTGCGGATCGCCGAGAACTCGGTCTTCACGGGGCGGCTCCATGTGGCCCGGCGCGGCATCGGATGCGTGCGCTACTCCTACGTCCCCTCCGGCTCGCGCACCCCGCGCCGGCACCGCTGCGCGGACACCAAGCCGCTGATCGCCTCCCGGCGCTACGGCACGCCCTGGTACGGGCTGTTGGCGGACCGCTGCCCGGAGGAGATCCGGCGCGGCGCGGACGACGGTGCCGAGCTCGGCGCCTTCCACGACCTGTACCGGCCGCAGCGCGAGGACGGTTTGCGGGCCCGGCTCGCCGAGTACACCCCGGCCGGCACCGACGCCGGGATCTTCTTCGTGACGTGAGGCGCGCACCCGCCACCGACCTTGTGAACCCGCACTTCTGAAACAGGGGGACACCCTTCATGCACGCAGATCTCTCCCGCTCCACGTTCCGCCCGGAGCGGCACTACTCGGCGGTCGTCGCCCAGCAGGGCCGCGTCCAGCTCGACGCCGACCTCAACGAGCAGACAGCGATCCAGCTCCACCAGGCCCGGGGCCTCGCCGCCGACCTGATCGGACCGCACGGCGGGCCGCGCGACGCCGCCGGCTTCCGCATCGAGTACGTGGGCGGCAAGCACGAGATCGACACCCTCGTCGTCCACGGCGGCCGCTACTACGTCGACGGCATCCTCTGCGACGCCGACCGCCCGGCGGCCGGCGTGCCCGTCACCGACGAGGTAGGCGAGGAGTCCGCCCCGGAGCCGCCCGCGCAGTGGACCTACTGGGACCAGCCCGACGGCTTCCGCGACCCGGAGAAGCCCGGCGACCGGCTGCCCTCGCCCGCCCAGACACCGTTCCTCGTCTACCTGAACGTGTGGGAGCGGTCGGTCAACGCGGCCGAGGACCCCGCGCTGCGCGAGGTCGCCCTCGGTGCCGCCATGCCCGACACCGCCGCCCGCCTCAAGGTCGTCTGGCAGGTACTGCCGCTGTCCCTCACCGAGCTGGAGATCGAGGAGACCGACCCGTCCAAGGAGGTCGTCCGGGCCGCCTTCACCCGTTGGGCGCAGCGGCAGTCGGCCCCCTCGGCCCGGCTCGCCGCCCGCAGCGAGCGGCCCGGCCACGCCGACGAGGACCCCTGCCTGGTCAAGCCGGACGCCCGCTACCGGGGCCCGGAGAACCAGCTGTACCGGGTGGAGGTCCACGCCGGCGGCGAGGCGAAGGACGCCACCTTCAAGTGGTCCAGGGAGAACGGCTCCGTCGTCTTCCCCGTCGACGAACTCGACGGCACCTGGGTGCGGTTGGCGTCCCTCGGCCACGACGACAAGCTGGACCTGGACGTCGGCGACCACGTGGAGTTCACCGACACCGCCTACGCCTCCCGCCTGGAGCCCCTGCCGCTGCTGCGCGTCGAAGAGCTGGACCTGCCCGGCCGCCGCGTCCGCCTCTCGGCCGAACCGGACCCGGGCGTCGGACGGCTGGCGCATCTCAACCCGTACCTGCGCCGCTGGGACCACCGAGGCGGCCCGAGGCGCAAGGGCCGCAGCACCGACCTGCGCGGCGGGGCGATCCCCGTCACGGAGGGGGAGTGGCTGCCCCTGGAGGACGGTGTCGAGGTGTACTTCGCCAAGGGCGGCGCCTACCGCACCGGCGACCACTGGATCGTGCCCGCCCGCACCGCCACCGGCGGCGTCGAGTGGCCGGTCGACCCGGCCCGCCGCCCGCTGCTGCGGGGACCGGCCGGCATCGCCCGGCACTTCGCCCCGCTGGCCCTGATCAAGGGCGAGGGCAGCGCGGTCGATCTGCGCCTGGCGTTCGGACCGCTGGCGAGCGGCATGCCGGCCGCCGACGAGGCGACGCTCGCCGCGGAAGAACAGGCCCGCCGCGAGGAGCTGGCCGCCGAGGACCCCTCACAGGGGAGGTCCCAGACCACAGCGGAGGCGGAAGCCGCCGTCGAAGGAGACAACTGATGGCCAAGCCGCTCAGCGCGTCGAAGCTGGTGGAGATCCTGCGAGCCGAGGGCGTGACCGTCCACGAGGTCCGCAGCTGGCGCACCCACAACCGCAACAGCAAGGGCCCCTGGGGCCCGGTGAACGGCGTGATGATCCACCACACCGTCACCTCCGGCACCGCCGCCTCCGTCGACATCTGCTACGACGGCTACTCGAGCCTGCCCGGCCCGCTGTGCCACGGCGTCATCGACAAGAAGGGCCATGTGCACCTGGTCGGCAACGGCCGGGCCAACCACGCCGGCCTCGGCGACAGCGACGTCCTGCGCGCGGTGATCAACGAGTCGAAGCTGCCGGGCGACAACGAGGCCGACACCGACGGCAACCGGCACTTCTACGGCTTCGAGTGCATCAACCTCGGCAACGGCAAGGACCCTTGGCCCGAGGCGCAGAAGGAGGCCATCGAGAAGGTGTCGGCGGCGATCTGCCGGCACCACGGCTGGTCCGAGCGCTCCGTCATCGGCCACAAGGAGTGGCAGCCGGGCAAGGTGGACCCGCGCGGCTTCACCATGGACAGCATGCGCAAACGCATCTCCGACCGGCTGAAGGGCGCCGGAGGCGGCACCAAGCCGGCCCCGGACCCCAAGCCCGCGCCCAAGCCGTCCTACGAGCCGTTCCCGGGCGCCGCGTTCTTCCACGTCGGGCAGCGCTCGCCGATCATCACGGCGATGGGCCGCCGCCTGGTCGCCGAGGGCTGCAGCCGCTACGAGGAGGGGCCGAGCCCCGACTGGTCCGAGGCCGACCGCCGGTCCTACGCCCTCTGGCAGCAGAAGCAGGGCTTCTCGGGGCGGGACGCCGACGGCATCCCCGGCAAGCTGACCTGGGACCGGCTGAAGGTGCCGGGGTCCGGGAAATGAGCGCGTGCGCCCCTCGCCGAGGAGGGGCGCACGGGGGGTGTCACCAGCGGGGGAGCAGCCGCTCGTACTCCGGCTGGAAGCGCCGCATGTAGCCGGTGTCGTCGCGGCTGCGCATCCCGGAGTCGATGTAACGCCGGTGCAGCTCATCGAGCTTGTCGTGGTCGAGTTCGACGCCGAGCCCCGGACCGGTGGGCACCTTGACCTCCCCGTCGCGCAGCTCCAGCACGCCCGGCACGATCACGTCGTCCGCCGAGTTCCACGGGTAGTGCGTGTCGCAGGAGTGGTCGAGGTTGGGGATGGCGGCGCCGACATGGGTCATCGCGGCGAGGCTGATGCCCAGGTGCGAGTTGGAGTGCATCGACAGGGCGAGCCCGAACGCCTCGCAGACGGCGGCCAGTTCCCGGGTGCGGCGCAGTCCGCCCCAGTAGTGGTGGTCGGTGAGCAGGACCTGGATGGCGTTCTGCTCGACGGCCGGCTTCAGATGCTCCCAGGCGATCACGCACATGTTGGTCGCGAGCGGCATGGGCGACTCCTTCGCCACCTCCGCCATGCCCTCGATGCCCTTGGCGGGGTCCTCCAGGTACTCCAGGACGCCGTCGAGTTCACGGGCGACGTACTTCGACGTCTCCACCGTCCACGCCGTGTTGGGGTCGAGGCGCAGCGGCTGCCCGGGGAAGGCCTCCGCGAGGGCACGCATCGCGGCGATCTCCTCGTCGGGCGGGAAGACGCCGCCCTTGAGCTTGAACGACTGGAAGCCGTACCGCTCCCGCATCAGCCGGGCCTGCTCGACGATCCCGGCGGGGTCCAGGGCCTCACCCCAGTCGTCGGTGATGGCCGGGCGGCCGTCGAGGGCGGGGTGCTCGCCCCACTTGTAGAAGAGGTACGCGGCGAACGGCACCGCGTCGCGTACCTTGCCGCCCAGCAGGTCGCTGACCGGACGGCCGAGCAGCTTGCCCTGCGCGTCGAGGCAGGCCACCTCGATCGCCGAGGTGGTCCAGCCGCGCTCGTGGGAGCTGGGCACGGTCGGCAGCAGGGCCGCGTCGATCGCGGCGGCCACGGCCGTGGTGTCGAAGACGTCCATGCCGACGACCGTCTTCGCGGCGGTGCGCAGCCGCTCCAGGCGGGCCGTGCCGCCCGGGGACTCGCCGAGCCCCACCGTGCCGTCCTCCAGGACTAGCTGGAGGATGATCCGCAGGGCGAGCGGCTCGTGCACACCGTTGGAGTTGAGCAGCGGCGGGTCGCCGAAGGCGATCGGGGTGACGATCAGCTCGCGGATGCGCGTGGAGGTCATGCGGCGGCCACCTTCAGTCCGTGGTCGAGGAGTTCGGACAGCCGGGCGAGATGTTCCGGTGTCGGGTCGAGCAGCGGCGCCCGTACGCCGCCGACGTCCAGGCCGCGCAGCGTCACCCCCGCCTTGACGAGCGACACGGCGTATCCCGGGACCTCGTCGCGCAGGGCGACCAGCGGGCCGTAGAACTCGTCGAGGAGCCGGTTGACCAGGGCGACGTCGCCCCCGGCGAGGGCGCGGTGGAAGGCGAGCGCGATCTCCGGGGCGAAGGCGAACACCGCCGAGGAGTACAGCTCGACGCCGACGCCCTGGTAGGCGGGAGCGGTCATCTCGGCGGTGGGCAGGCCGTTGAAGAACTGGAAGTCCTCCGTGCCCGGCACGGCATGTACCGCGCGGACGATGCGGTGCATCCGCTCGATGTCCCCGATGCCGTCCTTGAGGCCGACGACCCCGGGCAGGGCGGCGATCTCGGCGGCCGTCTCCGCGGTGAGCCGGGCGGTGCCCCGCTGGTAGAAGACGACCGGCAGCCGGGTGGCGGCCGATACCTCCTCGACGTACCGCACCAGGCCCCGCTGCGGGGCGCTGACCAGGTAGGGCGGCAGCAGCAGGATGCCGTCGGCACCGGCCCGTTCGACGCGGGCGGCCTGGTCCCGGGCGACCGGGGTGGGGCCGCCGGCCGCCGCGAGGACCGGCACGCGTCCGGCCGTGGTCTCGACGGCGACCCGGGTGGCCCGCTCGATCTCATCGGCCGACAGCGCGTGGAACTCGCCGGTGCCGCAGGCGACGAACACACCTCCCGCGCCCGCGGCGACACCCGACTCGATGTGCTGGGCCAGCCGTTCCTCGTCCAGTGAACCGTCCGCCGCGAACGGCGTGACCGGGAAGAACAGCACTCCGTGAAACTTCATGTCTCCCTCAAACGTGGGGGGTGGGTGGTCAGCCCTTCGTGGCCCCGGCGGCGATGCCGGTGACCAGCGAGCGCTGGAGGAGCAGATAGACGATCAGGCTGGGGACGAGGGCGATGACCGCACCGGCCAGCACCACCCCGGAGCCGACCTCGGGGTCGGTGCGCAGGATGGACAGGGCGACGGTGACCGTGTAGTCGGTGGGGTCCTTGGCGGCGATCAGGGGCAGAAGGTACTGGTCCCAGATCATGATGAAGCCGAGCACCCCGGCCACGCCGAGGGCGGGCTTGCACAGCGGCAGGACGACCTGCCACAGCATCCGCAGCTCGCCCACGCCGTCGATCCGGGCGGCCTCCTCGATCTCGGCGGGGATGTCCTTCATGAACTCGGTCAGCAGCATCACCGAGAATCCCCAGGCGCCGAGCGGCAGGATCACGCCCCAGACGGTGCCCTTGAGGTCGATGCCGACCACGGGCACATGGCCGAGGACCAGGGACAGCGGGATGGCGATGACCTCCTCGGGGAGCATCATCGTCAGCATGAACAGGGTGAGGATGAGCGCCTGGCCGCGGAACCTGTGCCGGGCCAGCGCGTACGCGGCCAGCGTGCAGACGACGAGCTGCAGCAGCAGCCCGCCGCCCGCAATGAAGAGCGAGTTGCCGAAGTAGTCCCAGATGCCGCGCTCGCCCGCCACCCGGAAGTTCAGCAGGGTCGGATGGTGGGGGAGGAACGACAGGGTCGAACCGCTGGCCTTCTCGCTGAACGAGCCGGAGAAGATCGTCAGGAACGGCGCCGCGAAGACGCCCAGGGCGAGCACGCAGAGCAGGACGCGCAGCGCCCAGGCGGGGCCGGGCCGGTCGCTCCAGCCGAGGGCGGTGTCGAAGCGGGCGGGGGTGGTGCGCTGCTTCCCGGCGGACTTCCGCGCGGGAGAGGCGGTCACCGGGGTCCGGACGGGGTCGATGGCGGGGGCGCTCATCTCACGTCTCCCCTCTTGCGGAGGTAGTTGACCGTGACGGTGAGCAGCAGCGTCACGCAGAGCAGGACCACGGAGGCGGCCGAGGCGCCGCCGATGTCGTTACGGGTGAAGCCGAGGGTGTAGGCGCGGGTCATCCACACGTCGGTGGACCCGGCCGGGCCGCCGCCGGTGAGGACGTACACCTCGGTGAAGACGCGCAGCCCGCGGATGGCGGCGAGGGTGAGGACGATGCCCAGGGCGGGGCGGATCGCGGGCAGCGTGATGTGGCGCAGCCGCTGCCAGAGCGAGACACCGTCCATCGCGGCGGCCTCGTACAACGAGCGGTCCACGCCCGCCAGTCCGGCGAGGATGATCACCATGTTGTACGGGGCGAGCATCCAGATGCCCATGGCCATCGTCGCCCACAGTGCCGTGTCGGGGTTGTCCAGGTAGGGCACCGGCCCGAGGCCCAGCAGCCCGAGACCGCTGTTGATGAGGCCGTCGGAGGTCGGGTAGTACATCAGCCGCCACATCTCGCCGACCACCGCGGTCGCGGTGACGACGGGCAGGAACACGGCGGTGCGGATGATCTTCAGCGAGCGGGCCTGACCCTCCAGCAGCAGGGCGAGGAGGAAACCGGCGACGATGCCGCCGAGGGACATCCCGATGCCCAGGAGCAGGGTGTGGCCGATGGCGTCCTGGAAGCGGTGGTCGGTCAGGACCCGGGTGTAGTTGTCGAGGCCGACCCACTTGTCACCGAGGAAGGGCCGCACGTCGAAGAAGCTCAGCCAGACGCCCTTGCCCATGGGCAGGAACTTGAAGACGAGGGCGAGCAGCAGGCCCGGGGCGAGGAACAGCCAGGGCAGTACGGCCCTCTTGCCGAGGATCCGGGCTCTGCGCGGCCCGGGTGTCGTCACGGTCGCGGTCATTTCAACAGGTCCTGGTCCTTGAGGTCACCGGCGAGGGTGTCGTTGAGTTCCTTCAGGCCGGAGCGGACGTCGCTGCCGCAGTACGTGAAGATCGCGTTGAGCGCGTCGGCGGTGTCCTGCTTCATCGGGGCCCAGTCGGGGGCGTTGGGGAACTGCTGGGAGTCGTTCTCGTACGCCTTCTGGACGACGCTCCAGCGCGGGTCCTGGCGGACCTTCGCGGCGTCGAGGGTGGAGTTGACGGGGATGCGCACGACGGGCTGGTGGTCGCCGGTCATGGCGAGCGTCTGGCCCTCGGGGGAGACGAGGAAGGCGGCGAGTGTCTGCTCCAGCTTCGCCCTACCGGTCTTCGCGCCGAAGTAGATGTTCTCTCCGTCGGCCAGCACGTCGTTGTTCCCGGCCGGGCCGGTTGGCGCGGGCAGGACCTCGTACTTGTCCTTGCCGAGCGCCTTGTCGAACGTGGAGATGTTGTACGGGCCGGTGAGGTACATCCCGGCGTTGCCGTCCTGGAAGTTGGTGGTGTTCGCGGTGACGGAGGTCAGGGCGCTGGGCTGGATGACGCCGCTGTCGCCGCAGAAGAGGTTCTTCTTCAGCCAGCCGACGGTGCGCAGGGCCGCAGCCGAGTCCATGGCGGGCCGGTAGCCCGTGCCCTCCTTCTGAAGGATCCGCACGCCGCCCTGCCACAGCCAGCTCGAACCCCACCAGGCGACATAGCCGTTCTGGGCACTGCCGGGGACCACCATGCCGTACGTGTCCTTCCTGCCGTCCCCGTCCGGGTCGCGGGTGGCGAAGGCCTTGGCGAGGGCGAGCGTGTCCTGCCAGGTCTTCGGCTGCGGCAGGCCGAGCTTCTCCCGCCAGTCCTTGCGGACGAACAGGGTCATGGCCTGACGGGAGTACGGGATGCCGTAGTGCCGGCCGTCGAGGCCCACGGTGGAGGCCCAGGACTTGGCGGTGATCTCGTCATGTCCGGCGATCGAGTCCGGGGCGATGGGCTTGAGCAGGCCCTGGGCCTGGTAGCTGCCCATCAGGGCCGTGTCGTTGATCATGACGTCCGGCAGGTCCTTGGTGGACGCACGGCTCTGCAACTGCTGGTCGAAGTTCATGACCGGCTGGTAGTCGATCTTGATGCCGGTCTTCTTGGTGAAGGCGGCGAACACCCTCTGGTAGGTCTGGGCGGACTCCGGGTCGCTCCGGGTCCACACCTCCAGCGTGTTCGGATCGCCGGCCCGGGCACTGCCGGAACCGGAGCCGCAGGCAGCCGTTCCGAACAGGAGTCCCGAGACGGCGAGCGCGGCGGCCAGGCGGTGACTTCGCAGACGATCCCGCATGGTGGTTGCTCCGTTCATATTCGTGAACGCGCTTCACGAATCTAAATGATCGGCCAAGCTACGGAGCGTTTCCGCGCCATGTCAAGACATGGCCGAAAACTTTGACGACATCCAGGGGTAACAGCGACGGCCCCCACCGGATGATCCGGTGGGGGCCGTCCTGAAAGGGAGGGCGCCGGGTGTCAGGCCTGGCGCTCGGCGTTCTTCTTCTTGAGGCGGGCCGCCTCCTTGCGGACCTCCGCCTGGGTGGCGCGCTCCCGCTCCAGCCACTCGGGGCCTTCCTGCTTCAGTGTCTCGATCTGCTCGGTGGTCAGGGGCTCGGTGACACCGGCGCGGGCGAGCCCCGCGATGGAGACCCCGAGCTTCGCCGCGACCACCGGGCGGGGGTGCGGGCCGTTGTGCCGCAGGTCCTGCAGCCACTGCGGCGGGTTCGCCTGGAGCTCGTTCAGCTCGGCGCGCGAGACGACACCCTCCTGGAACTCGGCGGGTGTGGCCTCGAGGTACACACCCAGCTTCTTCGCCGCGGTGGCGGGCTTCATCGTCTGGGTGCTCTGGTGCGACGTCATGGCATCAAGCGTATCGAGCGTGTGCACGACCCCTGACCACGCCCGGTAACCTGGCCCGGTGACAGGCTCGGATGTTTCTCTCTCGTTCCGGCTCGTGTACGTCCCCGGGGTGATGCCCGACAAGTGGGTGCGTACCTGGAACGAGCGGCAGCCCGGTGTCCCGCTGGACCTGACGCAGGTGGCCGCCGGGGCGGTGGCGGAGCGGCTGCTGGGCGGGGACGCCGACGCGGGGCTCGTCCGGCTGCCCGTGGACCGGACGGTCTTCAGCGCGATCCCCCTCTACACCGAGCAGACGGTCGTCGTGGTGCCCAAGGACCACCTGGTCACGGCGGTCGACGAGGTGGTCCCGGAGGATCTCGCCGACGACATCGTGCTGCACCCCCTCGACGACGTCCTCGACTGGGAGAACCTCCCCGGACGGCCCGCCTTCGAACGCCCCGCCACCACGGCCGACGCCGTCGAACTGGTCGCGGCCGGGATCGGCGTCCTCGTGGTGCCCCTGTCGCTCGCCCGCCTCCACCACCGCAAGGACCTCACGCACCGCCCCCTCAAGGACGCACCCGAATCGAGCGTGGCACTGGCCTGGCCCCAGGACGCGACGACGGACCAGGTCGAGGACTTCATCGGCATCGTCCGCGGCCGCACGGTCAACAGCACCCGGGGCCGCAAGCAGCCGGACGAGTCCGCGGCGTCCGACCGGGGCGGCGCCCGGCGCAAACCGGTGTCCGGGAAGCCGGCGGCCGGGCGGTCCGCGGGCGCGAAGCGCACCGGCAAGGGCGGCCGTGGCGCCCCGAAGGGCGACGGGCGCGGCAAGCCCCGCCGCCGTTCCTAGGCCGTTTCCGCAAAGTCCCGCCTGCCCCGCGACGCCTGGCACGCACTCTCGCCGCACCGGGCGAACCCCCAAGTACATCCAGTACGGGGGGCTCCACCCGGCACACCGAGAGCACGCACCAGACGCCGCGAGGCCCGCCCTCCGGGCGGACGACGGGACTTTGCGGACACCACCCAGGGCCTGCCCAGGGGCCCGTCGCAGGAGCGCGAACCCCGGACCGCCATCGGCTCAGCCGGCCGACGGAGACGGCTGAGCCCCGTAGGACGGGTTGGGGGCGACCGTCTGCAGATCCTTCAGGTCCTCCGGGACCTCCAGCACCCGGACCGGCGCACCCTGCTGCGGCGGCGGCGGTGTCGTCTGCTCCTGGGGCAGCTTGGGCGGGGCGGTGATCTGGAAGCTGACCTGCTCGTGGTTGATCAGGCCGGTCTTCTCCAGGACCGTGATGTGGTCGAGCACGGTGTCGTTGGTCGTGTCGGCGAGCTCCCGCACCAGGCTGTTCCGGGTCGTCGCCCGGATCTTGGCGATCGTCGGGAAGATGCCCCCGTGCGCGATGCGCATGAGGGTCACGGCCGTGGACTCGAACTCCCTGCCCGAGCTGCCTTCCGCCGTCGCCACGAAGTTCTGCTGCTGCGGTGACGCCTCGTTCGGCAGGGTGATGCCCAGGTCCGTGGAGATCTTGCGGCAGCCCGCGTCGAGCCGGCCGTGCCCCACGAGCAGATGCTCCGCGGCTTCCTTCATCTCCGGCGACGTGCTCCGCTCCATGATCATTTGCCCCATGGGGAATTCCCACAGCCCGGCCGCACGCACCTTCACCACGAAGTCGCGGTCCGCCTCGGTCAGCGGGCCCCACTGCGTGTTGGCGATGATGCGGTCCTGGCCGGAAGCCGCGTTCTCCACACCCAGCATGCTGGGGTAGGCGAGCGCGGTGAGCGTAAGGATCATCGCACCGCCCACGAACGCGGTTCCTGCCGTGCTGCGCGAGATGCGCATCGTGCCTCCTGGGATATGAACGGCCCAACACCGAGAAGTACGGATGCCGGACGCGAAACAATCACCCCTGCCGCAAAAAAGTTCCGGATGTGACGGGGCCCGGTGCCGGAACCCACAGCACCGGGCCCACCCGAACGCCGCTCCGTCCGCTCAGGGTTCGTACGAGGCCGCACCCGCCGTACTCACGACCTTGTCCCCGTCGGCCCTGCTCAGCAGTCCGGCCGCCACCCACACGTCCACCGTGGACCGCACCCGCGCCACCAGCGCCCCCTTGTTCCGGAAGGGTGCACCGGCCCAGACCTCTTCCAGAAGGGTGGTGCCGTCGGCCTTCGCGGGGTTCGCCACGCCCGAGTCCCGGCCGCCGAAGACGACCTTCGGCTCCGCGCGCCGGAAGTAGGCGTGTGCCGGATCCTCCGTCCCCTCGGCGAACGGCGCCCACTCGGTCCCGTCCAGCGTGAAGTGGAGCGGCTTGCCCGGCACCGGCGTGAGGGAGGCGGTCAGGTCGCCGGACAGCCCGGCGTCGCGGTACAACCCGGCCTTCAGGTACTCCGTCGCGGAGGAGCGGGCGACCAGGTTGACCGGCCCGTGGAACAGGGTCTGCAGGGAGGGGTCGTCGAGGGCCTTCTCCACCCGTGTCCGGAACGGCAGGGCGACCCGGACGGTGTCACCGGCCCGCCAGGTCCGCGACACGTCGAAGTAGCTGCCCGGCTTCGGAGTGCCCCGCACGGCACGCCCGTTGACGGTCACCCGGAACCCGGCGGTCGCCCAGGACGGCACGCGCAACCGCAGCGTGAAGGAGGCCCGGCCGCCGCCGAAGGTGAGCGTGCTGCCCTGCTCCCTGGGATAGCCGGTGGTCTGCGTGACCGTCACGCCCTTCTCCGCCCAGGTCAGCGTGGACGGGCTGTAGAGGTTGACGTACAGGGCGCTGCCGTCGGACTTCGCGAAGTACACCGAGTCCTGGTACTTCGTGGCGCTCTCCATGCCGGTGCCCTCGCAGCAGGTCGTGCCCTGCTTGGGTGTGTAGTCACGGACATGACCGGGCGTCAGCCCGATGAAGTAGGTGACGAGCGGCTTCTCCGCGTCCGGCTTGTCCTGCTTCGAGCCGAGCACCTGGTTGTACAGTGCCCGCTCGTAGTAGTCCATGTACTTCGGTTCCTGCGCGTGGAAGAACAGGGCCCGGCTCAGCTTGAGCATGTTGTACGCGCAGCAGGTCTCCGCGGTGGTGGCGCTCAGGGTGCCCGCGATCACGTCCCGGGCCTTCCAGAACTCCCCGGTGCTGGTGCCGCCGATGCCGTACATCCGGTGCGGGACGACCATGTCCCAGAAGTTCTTCGCCGAGGTGAGATAGCGCTCCTCGCCCGTCTCGTCGTACAGCCGCACGTACCCGGTGAAGATCGGGATGTGCTGGTTGGCGTGCAGCCCGTCGAGGATGTCGGTGTTCGCGGCGCACGCGTCGATCAGCCGGTCCAGGTCGAACAGCTTTGCCAGCGCGAGGTGTTCGGTCTTGTCGGTGATCGTGTGCAAGTCGCAGATCGCCTCGACGATGCCGCCGAACTCGCCGCTGGAGAAGATCCCCCACATGCGCTGGAGCGTGGTCTTCGGCAGCCTGGACAGCCGGGAGTGCATCCAGTCGCACATGCCGGACGCGAGGTCCAGGGCCCGGTCGTCGTCCGTGGCGGTGTACGCGTCGAGCAGGCCCCTGAGGATCTTGTGCGCGGTGTAGTACGGCGCCCACACCTTCGTGTAGTCGGGAGAGGTCCTCGACTCCAGGTCGATGAACTGGGTCTCCGGGTACGCCGCGAGGAACCCGGGGTGGCTGGGCCCGCCCCAGGTGCGGCGCAGGGTGGCGGTCAGTCCGCGCCCGGAGGCGTCCGCGAAGGTCCCGCCGGCCGTCTCGTCGAAGGCGTACGACACCAGGTCGCCCCGGCCCGTGGAGGCGTCGGCGGCCCGGCGGCTCTGCAACTCGGTGATCTCGGCGGCGGTCAGCGCCCGCGAGAAGACGTCGAACCCCTCGAAGGCGCCCGCGAAGACGGGGTCCGCGGAGTAGTTCGAGCGGCCCAGCCAGTTGTTCTTCAGTGTGCCGAGAGCCGCCGGGGTGAGGCTCATCGCGGCGTTCCGGGCGACGGCGGTGCCGTTGACGTGGAGGGTGCCGGTGCCGTCCGCGATCGTCACCGCCAGATGGCTCCACTGGTTCAGCGGCAGCGGGGCCGTGCCGTCGAGGCCCTGCTCGCCGCCCGGGCCCGACGCGGTGATGGCGAAGCGCGGCACTCCCGCCTGGTTGCGGGCGGCCAGATAGAGGTAACGCGTGGTGTCGTCGCCGAAGTCGAAGACGCGGGTCCAGTTGGCGTCGTGCGTGGGCCGCACCCAGACGGAGAGGGTGACGGCCGAGGCCCCGCCGAGCACGGCGGCCGGCAGATCCACGTACTGGTAGGAGCCCCGCACCTGGTCGGCGGCGGTCCCGAACTTCCCGGCGACGCTCAGCACCTCCGGCTCTCGCCGCAACGCCGTCCGCACCTCGGCCAGCGCCTCGACCATGGTGTTGATCCGGTCGGCGAACACCTGCTCCTTCGTGCTCCGGTAGGCCTGCGCCAGCATGGTCAGGAAGTGGCCGGTGTAGTGCCCGCGCAGATTGCCGTTGGCCTCGCCGTCCAGGCCCTCCCAGCCGCCCGGGGCAACCGCGCCGCCCGTGGCGAGACCGGCGTTGGCGCGGAACACCTGGAGCAGCCGGTTCACGTCGTAGCCACGGGCGTGGTCCAGCATCAACTGCCGCTTGTCGGCGAAGACACCCCGGCCGAGGCGTACGTCCTCCAGCCCGAACGGCCGTACGGTCCAGGCGGCCGGGATGCCGGCGGCGGCCGCGGCCGCGGGGGCGGCGACCGCCCGGCCGGTCGCCGCCTCGGAGAGCGCGGGTACGGCGGCGGCGAGGGTCGCCGCCTGGAGAAGGGATCGTCTGGAGAGGGGCCGTGCCATGTGTGCTCCTCCACGAGGCCAACGGGTCCACGGACTCGACGCGTTCGAAATTCCGAATGCTGTGCGAGTGATCGACCAGACCTTAGGGAGGGGACGGGGGAGCGTCAACGGGGCGGGAGAGGCGAGTTCAGGAAAGACCTGCCGAGCGGACCAGCCAGTCGTACGCCGCCCGTGCCGTGAACTCCTCCTGGCCGCCCCGCAGCAGCAGTCCGGCGGTGGTGAACTCCGGGGCGTCCGCCTGCGCCGGGACGTACGGGATCGCGATGCACCGCATCCCCGCCGCGTGCGCGGCTGCGGCGCCGGGGGCGGCGTCCTCCAGGACCACACAGCGGGCCGGGTCCGCCCCGAGCCGGCGGGCCGCCTCCAGGAAGACATCGGGGGCCGGCTTGCCGTGCGCGACCTCGTCGGCCGAGACGACGGTGCGCAGATGGGTGTCCAGGCCCGTACCGGCCAGGACCGCCTCGATGGCCCCGGGCGAGGACCCCGAGGCCACCGCCATGGGCACGTCCTCGGCCGCCAGCAGCTCGACGAACTCGCGCATCTCGGGGTAGGCGCGCGTGGAACTGCGGGCGAGTTCGAGATAGCGGCGGTTCTTGACGGTGAACAGCTCCTCCACGGAGGCCCGCAGACCGTACCGCTCCCTCCAGTCCGCGACCGTCTCCTGCGTGCTGATGCCCACGTACCGCTCGTGGTCCGCCCAGCTGAAGTCGGTGACGCCGTGCTCGGCGAGGGTCTGCCGGCCTGCCTCGTAGTAGTTGGGCTCGCTGTCCACGAGCGTTCCGTCGAGATCGAAGATGACCGATACGCCGCCGAGATTGCTCATGGTGTCAGCATGTCAAAGACCGTGATCCAGGGACCCTGAGGGGGTCAGGACCGGGCCGCGCGACCGATCGACTCCACCAGTGGCAGCAGCCGATGGGAGACGCGCTCCCGCAGCGCGATCTCGGTACGGGTGCGGACCACGCCGGGCAGGCTGATCAGCTTCTGCACGACGTCCTCCAGATGCGCGTTGTCCCGCGCCACGACCCGGGTCAGCAGATCCCCGCCACCTGTGATGGAGAACGCCTCGACGATCTCCGGCACCGCCGCGAGCGCGTCGCCCACCTCGTCGAGATGGCCCTGGGTGACCTCGATGTGCACGAACGCGAGCACCGGATGGCCGAGCGCGGCGGGGGAGAGGTCCGGCGCCGTGCCGGTGATCACACCGTCCCGCTCCAGGCGGTCGAGCCGGGCCTGGAGCGTGCCCCGGGCCACGCCGAGGATACGGGCGTACTCGCGCACGCTCGTGCGCGGCTGCTCCAGCAGCAGCCGCAGGATGCGGGTGTCGAGCTCGTCCACCGGCATGCCGCACCCTCCTCGTCCCTCGGCTCCACAGCGGCCACTCAACGGCCGCCTCCGCTGTACCAATGGCTCAGTCTAGAGCGCACCCTGTTCGACGATTGGGCCTGGAGGGCCGTCCGTTTCTCGTGTGCCGCTGGTGGTACGTCCGCGCGGCAACCTCAAGGCCCGGGAGACGTCGGCCGAAAGACGGGGGTATGCCAGCCTCGCGTGCACGACGCCGCACGGTGCTCACCTGCGCGGCCCTGCTGACCGCCGGCGGGGCATCTCTCCAGGGGACAGCACCTGCCAAGGCCACGGGCCGGATCCTCGCGGAGCGACGCTTGGCCGAGCGGCTGATCGAGGTGACCATCGACTCCCCGGCTCTGGGCGGTTCCAGCCGTGTGGCCCTGCACCCCTCGTGGCTGGGACCGGCGCGGACCAGGTGAACGCCGGCCCACCCTCTACCTGCTGGCGGGCGGCGACGGCGACCACACCACCTGGACGGCGAAGTTCCGAGTGCAGGAACTCGCCGAACTGCGCGACGTCCTGGTCGTCATGCCCGGCATGCCGCTGTTCGGCTTCTGGACCGACTGGGGGAACCACGGCAGGCAAGGCTCGCCCAGGGTGCGCACAGACTTCCTGCGCGAGGTCGTGCCCCTGGTGGAACGGGAGTACGGTGCCGGGACGCGCAGAGCGGTGGCCGGCGAATCGCAGGGGGCTTCGGCGCCCTGGGAACGGCTGCCCGGCCCCCGGCATGTTCAGCGCGGTCGCCGCGTTCGGATCACCCGTGCACCCGGTCCGGCACCCAGAGATGTGGCTGTCGGCGCGAAGTTCGTGGGAGTGGACGGCTATGCGGTCTTCGGGGATCCGTGGGAGCGGTACTGGTGAACCCGGTTATGCGAACGTGCGGAATGGTTGATGTTCTGTGAGGTTGCCAAGCGGATCCGACCACCGACAAGACCGCTCCGATGTACGGCCTCATCGCGGTCGCTCTGTCCCACCGGTCGCTGGTTCAGCGTCGCTTTCCAGTCTCGGGGGCGGTGGCGCTCTGGCTGGCGCGGCGCATGGCCTCGTACAGCGCAGCGTCCTCCGGCGGGTCCGGCAGCGGGCCGCGGGCCGGGGCCTGGAAGGACTGGATCATCCAGGCGACCAGGCGGCGCCAGGCGTCCGGGGCGGCATCGGCAGTGGCGCTGAGGACTCCGGCGTTGGCCATCAGCAGCAGCACGAGATCGCGGCTGGTGAAGTCCTCGCGCAACCGCCCGCTGTTCTTGGCGCGGCCGATGAGTTCGAGGAAGCCCTCGTACGCCTGAGCGTGGTATCTCTCCAGCTCCGGAACGCCCGGGAAGTTCATGGTCAGGATGTCGGCGAAGCCGCGGTCGGCGGCCTGCATCGCGCAGACGGTCTCGATGTAGCCGGTGAAGCCGTGCCACGGGTCCGGATCGGCCAGGGCTGCGTCGGTGGCCTGGGCGTACGCCTTCATGCGGTCGGCGAAGACCGCGGCGAGCAGGTCCTCCTTGCGGGGGAAGTGGCGGAAGAGGGTGGCGATCCCGACCCCGGTCTCCCGTGCGACTGAGGCCATCGACGCGTTCAGCCCGTCGCGCCCGAAGACCGTGCGCGCGGCGGCGATGATCCGCCCCCGGTTGCGCTCCGCGTCGCTGCGCTTGGACTGACCTGCGGAAACAGTCGCGTCGGCGCTGGCTTCGGTGTGCGGGTCTCGGGGGCTCATGACGCCAGACTAGCAAACCGGAATGACTTATCCGATTCTCGTGTTACGGTGGGCGGCGAACCGGATAGGGCTTTCCGGAAATGAAACGAATAGCCCTTTCCGTCGACCCCTTCAGTGAAAGGTTCTCTCATGCCCACCATCGCCATCGTCGGTGCCGGCCCTCAGCTCGGTCTCGCCGTCGCCCGCACCTACGGCACTCACGGCTACGACGTCGCACTGATCGCCCGCAACCGGGCCAAGCTCGAAGTCCTTGCCGGCGAGCTGGCCGCCGAGGGCATCACCGCCGCCGCCTTCCCCGCCGACGTCCTCGACCGCCCCGCCCTCACCCAGGCACTCAAGGATGCGGCTACGCACTTCGGCGGCATCGACGTCCTGGAGTACTCCCCGGTCGGCGGCCTCCAGACCGTCATGACCACCCCGGGCGCCACCGAGCCGGCCGACGTGCAGCACGAGATGGAGTTCCAGCTCTACGGAGCGATCGACGCCACCCGTGCGGTGCTGCCCGCCATGCGGGAGGCCGGTGCGGGCACCCTGCTGTTCACCACCGGCGCCGGCTCCGTCGACCCCGTGCCGCAGGTCGCCAACGTCAACGCCGCCGCCGCGGCGCTGCGCAACTGGGTGATCAACCTGCACAAGGAGCTGGACGGCACCGGTGTCCAGGCGGCGCACGTCGCCATCAACGTGTCGATCGGCACGCCGGCGATCCCCGGATTCCCGACCGCCCAGCCCGAGGAGATCTCCCCGGTCTACTGGGACCTGCACACCACCAAGCGCGACCAGGCCGAACTCGTCTTCAGTCTCTGAAGCCCATCAGCACCCGTCCTCCTGGCCTCCCGGTATCTACGCCGCGCACTTCGTCATCAACACCTGGCCCGGGGGGGCGAAAGCATTCCCTCCGGGCCGCCCCCGAGCAGGTCGCGCACCTTTCCCCCGAACCCGCCCGAGGTGCGTGTGACTCCGTACTGCGCCGCGCCATCGCCCAAGCCGCTCACAACGGCCTGCTGCTCCGGATGTTCGACACCATGAACGCCGCCCGCGGCCTGCCGGTCTGGGGCAACATCAAACGCCGCTCAGCCGGTCCCGAACGCCGAGCGGGCTACGAACACGCCCACCGGCAGATCGTCGAAGCACTCAACGACCGAGACCCCGGTGCCGCCCGACAGCACATGCGCGCCCACCTCCTCGACGTCCGCACCAACCTCCTCGGCCCCTCCTGAGCCGAAGTCGCCCAGGGCCGCCGGACAGGCCGGCCTGTTGCCTGGGTCAGTTCTGATCCATTGGCCATCCATCGGTCGACATCGAGGTTGATCTACTGCACCAATGGCACCGTCTTTGGCGTGACAGTTGAGCCAGTGGGCCTGGAGGTGGTTGTCTTTGCCCTATCCATGTATGTGCGGCGCCGCGTAGCGCCGGACGGCGACGAGGCCGTGTCCGGACCCGCGGCGCCTCAGTCGTGCCTGCTTGTCGTCCGACACCCGGTGACCGTAGGCAGGACGCGACCACCGCAAGGGGGGCGGCGCACCGCCGTGAAGAGGATGTTCGTGGCCCCGGACCCGGGGCGCTCGAGGCTGCGGAACGCGACCCGCGCTGTCGTCGGTGTCGCCGCGGCCGTCGCCGTTTCCGAACTCTGCGGGCTGTCGCTCACCGCGTCGATCACCGGAGGGCTCGCGGCCCTGCTCGCCCTCTTCACGGTCACCGATGCGACCGTCCGTGACCAGCGGATCACCACCGCCCTGCTGCCCATCGCGGGGTTCCCCGTGCTGGCGCTTGCCACCGCACTGCACGGCATCACCCCGGCCCGGGACGCCGCGTTCCTGGCCGTCGTCTTCGGTGGGGTCTATGCCCGCCGCTGGGGCCCGCGGGGCCACGCGCTCGGGATCTTCGCGTTCATGAACTTCTTCATCACGCAGTTCCTGCACGCGGTTCCCGCTCAGCTGCCCGAGCTGTACACCGTTGTGGGCCTGGCCCTCCTCACGGCCGGCGTCACACGCTTCGTGCTCTGGCCCATCGAGCGTCACACCCCACCCGCGGCAGCCCCGCCGGCCCTGCCCGGCAGCGGGTTGGCGCGGCACACCACCCGGCAGGCCTTCCAGGCCACTGCCGCCTCGGCCCTCGCGCTGCTGGTCGGGCAACTGCTCTCCGAGGAGCGCTGGTACTGGGCCGTCGGTACTGTCTGGTGGATCTTCGTCAACACGGCTTCTCGCGGCGAAACCCTGGTCCGTGGTTTCCGCCGGGTCCTCGGAACGGTGATCGGCATCGCCATCGGCCTGCTGGTCGCCATCCCGCTGCATGGTGCGCCCGCGCCGACGGCCGCCCTGGTCGCCGTCTGCGTCTTCGGCATCTTCTACACCGCCGCCGTCTCGTATTCCTGGATGATGCTGGCGGTGACGGTCATGGTCAGCTTGCTCTACGGCCTGTTGGGCGTGCTGGACCGCAGCCTGCTCGAGCTCCGTCTCGCGGAGACCGGTGTGGGCGCGCTGTGTGCCGCGCTGGCCGTGGCCCTGGTCCTGCCGGTCACCACGCACGCCACGAACGATGCCTGGATCCAGCGGGCACTGCTCTGCGTCCACGCGGCCACGGCCGAAGCCGCCGCTCGCCTCGCTGGAGATCCGAATCGCGACCCCGCTCCGCACGCCGCCGAACTGGAACTGCTGCTCGGCCGGGTACGGGTGGCCCTCGCCCCGTTGATGCACCCTTTGACTCCCTTCCGTGCTCGGAAAGCCCGTGCCCGTCAGGTCATTGAGCTGCTCGACGACTGCGCCCGCGAGGTGCGCAGTCTGGTGTCCGTTGCCGCCGACCCTGTCGCGTCGCACGATGCCCGTCTGGCCGCTGCCTGCCGGCGCGTCGAGGTGGCGGTGGAAGCACTCACTGTCAGCGATCTGGGGCGGAGGGGAGCGGCGTCCGCCGACGGCGACATGCCCCAGCATGACGAGACGGAGTCGTCCCTGGTTCATCTGCGCGGCTTGGAGAAGGCTCTGTCGGAGCTGGCGATGCCGCTTGGGTCGTCTCCGCGCTCTTCACTTGTGCGTTCCTGAACGTGAGGAAGGGTGTCCGCCCCGCTGGCGCACCCGCTGGACCCGCTGCTCGGCCGCAAGCGGCGGGCCCGGCACCTGCTCGCTCCCTCGACGACTGCGCCCGGGAGGTCCGCGGCCGGGTCCCCTGACCACCTGACCGCTGGCCGGAGCCTGAGCGGCGAGCCGCCACACCCTCTTGACCCTTTGGTCTAGACCGCGCATGATCGACTGCGCGGTCATTCCGGACGGCTCAGGGGCGAAAGGGCGCAGCGATGGCGGACGGCAGCAGGCGACGGGCGTTCATCGGGTCGTTCACGGCCGCGGGCGGCCCCGGGATCGTGACGGCGGAGATCGATGCCGGCAGCGGCGCGCTGACCATCCTGAGCACTGTGAACGCCGTCCCCGACCCGGCCTACCTCGCCCTTTCGCCCGGCGGGGACACGCTGTACGCGGTCAGTGAGACGGCCGCGGGCACGGTGGCCGCTTTCCGCGTGACCGGGGACAAGCCCGAGCCGGCCGGACGGCCCGTGCCGCTCGACGCCTGCGGGCCGACCCACCTCAGTCTGTACGCCGGGCACGTCCTGACCGCCAACTACGGATCGGGCAGTGTCACGGCCGTCCCCGTCCGCCCCGACGGCACCCTCGCACGGTCCGCCTCCGGTGTGCTCCGGCACACCGGAGGGGGCCCGCACACCCCGCGCCAGCACGGGCCGCACGCCCACCAGGTGCAGCCCGACCCGAGCGGGCGCTGGGCCGTCAGCGTCGACCTCGGCACCGACTCGGTACGGGTGTGCACACTGACCGACGGCACCCCGGCCGTGCACCGGGAGGCCGCCCTGCGGCCCGGCTCGGGACCGCGCCACCTGGCCTTCCACCCCGACGGCTCGTACGCCTACGTCGTCAACGAACTCAGCCCCTCCGTCACCGTCTGCCGCTGGGACGCGGCGGACGGCGTGCTGTCCCCGCTGACCGAGACCCCGGTCCTGCCGGGCGCACCGGCACGTGACGCCTACCCCTCGGGGATCGTCACCTCACCCGACGGCCGCTTCGTATGGACCGCCACCCGAGGTGAGGACGTCCTGTCCGTGCTCGCGGTGGAAGGGGCGGACCTGCGCCTGGTCACCACGGTGCCCTGCGGCGGCCACTGGCCACGCGCCCTGACCGCGTCCGGCGGCTTCCTGTACGTGGCCAACGAACGCTCGGGCGACGTGACCTGGTTCGCCACCGACCCGCGCACGGGCATTCCGCGACGAGGGGGCTCGGTGAGGGTGACGGCGGCGTCGTGCGTGATCATCGGCTGATGGGGGGTGCGGGGGCTTGCCCCACAAGGGGCGCGGGGAACTGCGCGGCAAGCCGCAGCGCACCCGCACCCGTCCGGCATTCCCCGGGTCGCGTCAGCGAACCGGCGTCTGCTGCACCTGCTGCGGCGTGATTCCCAACGCCGTCGTGTACTTCGCCAGTGCCAGCTTCCCGATCGCGGGGTACGGCCCGAGCGACTCCGCCGCGGAGCACCCCGCCTCCTTGGCCGCCTCCTCGACCAGCCCCGGCTCGATCTCCGGGCCGATCAGATACGGCGCGAGGGCCAGCTGCTGCGAGCCGGAGGTGCGGAGCTGCTCGGCGACGGACGCGATGGAGCCCTCCTGGTCCAGCGCCGCGGCCATCACCGGCACCGCCAGGCGCGCGGCCAGCAGCATGCCGGTGATCCCCGCCGCCTGCACGGCCTCGTCACCGCCCACGGAGGCCAGGATGATGCCGTCGGCGGCGGTCGCCACGGTGAACAGCCGGGCACGGTCCGCGCGGGCCAGACCGGCCTCGGAGAGCCGGACGTGCAGCGCCTCGGCGAGCAGCGGGTGCGGGCCGAGGACGTCGGTCAGCTCCGCCGCGATGTGGCTTTCCATGACGGCCTGACGGACCCGGCGCAGCAGCGCGCTGTCCGGGCCGGCGAGCAGCGGCACCACGACGGCGACGGGCCCGTCGGGCTCCCTGACGTCCATGCCGGCGGCACGGGCCTGCTCGAAACGGGCGGTGCGCTCCTCTGCGGCGTGCGCGAGCACGGCCTGGAGCGTGAAGAACTCCGCGTTGTCCCCGTCGAGGTACCCGATACGGGCGTCGAGGCCGGGCAGCTCGGAGCGGGCGATGCTCACGACCTCCTCGGCGAGGCCGCGCGTGGCGCTACTGGGCGTGCCCGGCACGGCGAGGACGAGCGCGGGCGCGCCCTCGGGAGCCACCAGCGGCTCGGGACGGCGGTGCCGTCCCGGCTGGCGGGGTCGCGGCATTCGTACTGGCAGGCCGGACTCGGGTCCAGTGGGGGAACTCATGGCGCCGCATGTTACTTGTTTCCTGGGCTCTCCTGTTCGGGGAGGGTGCAGGTGAGCGGTATACGTCCGGTTTTGTCTGATGAGTTACGTACGGATTGAGTTACGTACGGATCATGCGGGTCGGACTATTCACCCGAACGGGTTGTCACGGACAGCATCGCCTCGTCACCCGGCAGCGTGAGGGGACCGGTGCTCAGCTCGGTCGCCAGACGCACGGAGCCGTGCAACGGGTCGCCCCCGGCCCGCACCCGCCGCGCGTGCGGGAGCCGCTCCGTCAGTTCCTCGTCCAGGGGCCCGAGGAGCGGGTCGCCCAGCTTGAACAGGCCGCCGGTGACGGCGACACGGGGCTCGCCGCCGGAGGGGCACACGGCTGCCGCGGAGTCGGCCATGTGCCGCGCGGCACCGCGCAGGATGTCCGCCGCGACGGGGTCCTCGGCGGCGCAGGCGGCGACGTGGGGCGCGAAGGACGCGAGGACGGCGGGCCGGTCCGGCCGCGGATACAACCGTCCGGGCAGCCCGGCCATGGGTCCGAACACCTCCTCGGCGCTCGCCAGCAACCGGGCCGAGCCGCCCTCGCGCCCGTCATGGGCGCGCAGCGCGGCCTCGAGTCCGGCCCGCCCGATCCAGGCACCGCCCCCGCAGTCGCCGAGCAGATGCCCCCAACCGTCCGCACGACGCCAGCCGGTCAGGTCGGTGCCGATCGCGATGAGCCCCGTACCGCCGGCGATCACGGCACCGGGACGTGACCCGAGGGCGCCCACGTACGCGGTCACGGCGTCGGCGGCCAGCGCGATCCTTCGTACGCCCAGCTCCCGGGCCAGGGCACCCGGCAGTTCGGCGCGCAGCGCGTCTCCGAGGGAGGCGAGCCCGGCGGCGCCGACGGCGACGGCGGTCAACCGCACCGGCCCGGCCTCCGCGGTCAACGCACGCACCAAGGGCATGAGCCGCGCCATGAAGTGTCCGGGATCGATGCCCCGGCCGCCCGTGCGGACCGGCTCCGCCGACTCCCGCCGGGCCAGCGGCCCGCGCTCGGCGGTTCCCACCACCGCCCGCAGCCCGGACCCGCCGGAGTCCACGGCGAGAAACCCGGATACCACTGGATGCAACGGGATCCCCTCCTTCCCGTAGGGCAGAGTAGCCCCGTGGGCGGCGTCCGGACGTGAGGGAACGCGTGCTTGAGCGGGGACCGGTTGTGTGCCAGTAGGGTGACGCGCTGTGGCACCACGACCCTTGCATGAACTTGTCGAAGCAGGCTGGGCGAAGGCCCTGGAGCCTGTGTCCGAACGTATCGCCGCGATGGGGGACTTCCTGCGGGCCGAGATAGCGGCCGGCCGGACCTACCTCCCGGCCGGGGCGAATGTACTGCGGGCCTTCCAGCAGCCCTTCGACGACGTCCGCGTCCTCATCGTCGGCCAGGACCCTTATCCCACGCCGGGGATGGCCATCGGGCTGAGTTTCGCGGTGGCGCCCGAGGTGCGTTCACTGCCGGGCAGCCTGGAGAACATCTTCCGGGAAATGCATACGGACCTGGGGCTGCCCCGGCCGTCCAACGGCGATCTGACGCCGTGGTCGCAGCAAGGGGTGCTGCTTCTCAACAGGGCGCTCACCACCGCCCCGCGCAAGCCCGGCGCCCATCGGGGCAAGGGCTGGGAAGAGGTCACCGAGCAGGCGATCCGGGCCCTGGCGGGTCGCGGCAAGCCGCTGGTGTCGATCCTGTGGGGCCGCGACGCCCGCAACCTGCGGCCACTCCTGCGAGACCTTCCTGCGATCGAGTCCGCTCATCCCTCGCCGATGTCGGCGGACCGGGGTTTCTTCGGTTCGCGCCCGTTCAGCAGGGCCAACGATCTGCTGGCGCGGCAGGGGAGCGCACCGGTGGAGTGGCGCCTGCCGTAGGCCGGGGTGGTTCACGCCTCTCGCGAAACGGCGGGGAGGTCCCCGCTGAACGCCTCGTCGAGGGACCCGGCGGGCAGCACCTTGCTCGAGTTGTGCTCGCGGACGATCCGCCAGCCGTCCGGGCCACGGCATCGCGCGTCTGAGCCGTCGCGCCGGCCCGAACAGGATGAGCTGCTCGCCGGTCACGAGCCGGGACGGAGTGCCGTCCGGCACGCCGGTCGGCGTCGGCTCATCCGGCGATCGCGGCCCGCACGCACAGCACGTCCGGCAGATGTGAGGCGATCTGCTGCCAGCTGTCGCCGTCGTCCGCGGACGCGAACACCTCGCCGTTGCGGTTGCCGAAGTAGACGCCCGCCGGATCGCCGTCGTCCGTGCACATCGCGTCGCGCAGCACCGTGCCGTAGTGGTCCTCCTGGGGCAGCCCCGCCGAAAGCGGCTCCCAGCTCTCGCCCGCGTCCGCCGTCCGGTAGACGCGGCACCGGTGGTCGGCCGGGACCCGGTCGGCGTCGGCGTTGATCGGGAACACATACGCCGTGTCACCTCGGTGCGGGTGCGCGACCGCCGCGAAGCCGAACGTGGACGGCAGCCCCTCGCCGATGTCCGTCCAGTGCGCGCCCGCGTCGTCGCTGCGGTACACACCCCAGTGGTTCTGCAGGTACAGGCGGTCCGGGCGCACCGCGTCCCGGGCGACCTTGTGCACGCACTGGCCGAACTCCGGGTTCGGGTCGGGCAGGAACACCGCCGAGACACCCGAGTTGGAAGGCTCCCAGCTGGCGCCGCCGTCGAGCGTGCGGAACACGCCGGCGGTCGAGACGGCGACCGTCACGGCCTTCGGGTCGCGCGCGTCGGTGAGCACGGTGTGCAGGCCCTCACCACCGCCGCCCGGCACCCACTTCGACCGCGTGGGGTGCTCCCACAAGGGCCGGACCAGTTCGAACGTCTCCCCGCGGTCCTCCGAGCGGTACAGCGCGGCCGGTTCCGTACCCGCGTACACCACGTCCGGCTCGGCGGCCGCCGGGTGCAGCTGCCACACCCGCTCCAGGGACGCCCCCGTGTCCTTGGGGAACTTGACGGCGGGACGCGCCGGTTCGGTCCAGGTACGGCCGAGGTCGTCGGAGTGGAACACGGACGGGCCCCAGTGCGCGCTGTCGCCGCCGGCCAGCAGCCGAGGTGTCGCGCCCCGGGTGTCGACGGCGACCGAGTACACGGCCTGCGCGTTGAAGTAGGGACTCTCGTCGAACTTCCAGGCGCCACCACTCCGCCGGCGCCCGATGAACAGGCCTTTGCGCGTGCCCACGGCCAGCAGTACCTCGGCCATGCCGATCACCTCCGCGGCGTCGTCGTTGACGCCCTCGTCTCTGACACCGGCCAGTCTGCACCCCGCCACTGACAGTCACCTCTGGATCTGGCTCCGATGCAGGTCAGGCGGGTGTCGAGGGCCGTCGCGGGGCTCGGCGGAGCGTGTGCCTCGGGGCCTCCCGCACGGGCCGGGCGGCGTGGGGGCCGTCACGTCGGAGTAGGTGCAGTGAGCATCCAGGGGCCGTCTTCCGTATGCAGAGGGCGGCGGGATGGTCATGCGCTCATGAGGAGGATGCCTTCGATGGCGTTACGAGGTCCGAAGGTGTGGCTGTGGCGCTGGCGGCGCAATCCGCTCAAGCGCCGCGCCGACAGGGTGGAGGCCTGGGTCGTGCTGGGCGTGTGGACGCTCACCGCGTTCGTCGGGATGCTGGCCGGCACGACGGTGAGCCGGTCCGTCGAGGACGGGCTGGCCAGGGAGCGCGTCGAGTGGCGGCCCCTCGTGGCCCGGCTGGACGAGCGGGCCCCTGGAAGGGCCGCCGCCGAGAGCGGCGTCGGGTCCCGAACCGAGCAGGTGTGGGCGAAGGCGACGTGGACCGCTGTGGACGGCTCCGCGCACACCGGACAGCTCCGGGTCCCGGCGGGCAGCGCCGCCGGGACACCGGTCACGGTGTGGACGGACCCCGAGGGCCGCCAGGTGACCCGCCCCGTCACCGAGTCCCAGGCCCACGTACGGGCCTTCCTGACCGGCGGCGTGGCGGGCATCGGCGCCGCGCTCCTGCCGCTCGTCGGCGGCCGTGCCCTGCGCCGCCGGCTGGAACGACGCCGCATGGACCAGTGGGACGCCGAGTGGTCACGCTTCGGGCCGATGTGGGGACGTACCACCGGGTGAGCCCCAGGGGCGACGGCCACGCGCAGTGGAACGTCGCGGCCGGCCGGGATCCCCGCCCGGTGAGGCCACGGTGGGCAGCCGCGCGCGGTGGCCGGCCCAGACCGTGCCGGCCACCGGGTCGCCGACCGACCGCGCCTACCGCCTACCCGTGCCCTGCCCCGGCCAGCACCCCCCGGCACACCCGCAGCAACCCCTCGTCCTCGCGGATGTCGTGGACGCCGTAGCCCCGGACGTCGGCCCGGTGCCGCCGTGGGGACGCCAGCTCGGCCCGGAGCAGGTCGTGCAGGGGCGCTCCCGAGGGCCCCAGGGCCGCCGCGCACCCGGCGACCGTCGTGCGGGTGCGCGGGTCCTGCGCCCACGCGGAGCGGAGGAGGGAAAGGAACTGTTCCGGCTCCCCGGCGATCCGCCACACCGCGCACGCGGCCGTGGCCCGGTGCCCTACCGCGCCGGAGCCGGCCGTCCGCCGCAGCCCGGGCAGGGCCGGGCGGGCCGCCGGTCCCAGTCGCGCGAGCGCGTCCGCGGCCGCCGCGCGGCGACGCGGGTCGCCGCCGGTGTCCGTCAGCTCCCGGAGCAGCACGGGCACCACGGCATCCGGTTCGCCCGTGACCGACCACAGCGCTTCCGCCGCCGCGACGGCGTGGTCCGTCGCCAGAAGTCCGCGCAGCTCCGGTATCGCCTCGTACGCGGCACCGCCGAACGCGCCGAGAGCACGGACCGCCGCCCTCGTGACGCCGTCGCGTGACCGCCGTCCGTCCGGCATGCCGCGCAGGAGGCGTAACACCGCCGGCAGGGACTCGGCGTCGCCCAGGGCCGTGAGCGCCGACAGCAGGGGAGCGGCCCGCGCGGCTGTGCCGGGGCCGTCGAGCGGGACGCGGGCGAGCCGGCGCCGCAGAGCGGGAGCGAGCGGGAGCGCCGCCGGTCCGAGGTGGGGTATCGCGTAGCCCAGGTCGTCCGGTACGACCGGACCGGCCAGCACCTCGGACAGTACCGGCGTGGCCCGTGGATCCCCCGTCCCGGCCAGGGCCTTGAGCGGACCGCCCAGCGTCGGCGCACCCCGCTCCCCGTGCCGAACGCGAAACTCGGGACGGCGGACCACCAGCGCGTGGAGGTGGTCCGCGGCCGGCCCGGCCAGCTCGAACAGCTCCGACAGGACGGCGACCGCCGCGTCATGCAACCGGACTTCCTCGACGCCCAGTTGGGCACCGATGAGGGCGACCGGCTCCGCGCCGCCCGTACGCCACTCGCGGAACAGCCCGGCCGACATCCATACGGCGTTGCACCGGTCGAGGGGATCCGGGCTGGTCAACTGCCCGCACAGCAGGGCGACCCGGTCCGTGACCCGGCTGCCGAGCGCGGAGTGCAGCGTGCGCATCAGCTGGGAGCCCTCCTCGTCCGAGGGGCGCAGGCGCCGCAGCCGGCCGGCGAGCGTGTCCGGGCCGGGACGGTCGCTCGGGTGGCCGGAGGAGGCGTGCTCCCCGGATCTGTCCCTGAGCAACCGGACGACGGCCGGTACGAGATCGGCGGGAAGCAGTTCCGGCGCGCACCCCGCCAGTTGGCCGAGCGCGGCGAGGCGCAGCCCCGGGCCGTACCGGGGCCCGCTCAACTCCACCAGCAGCTCCATTGCCCCGGTGGCGCGTCCCTGGTGCCGCTCCACGAACAGGCCCAGACTCGTGGCCAGGGCGAGCAGGACCCGGTCGTCCCGTTCCACGGTGATCCGCTCGCGCAACAGGGCGAGCACACGCTCCGGCGGGCCGAGGAACCGCACGAGTGCGCCCGGCGCCGCCCGGCGCACCCCGGTGTCCGCGTCCCCCGCGAGCCGGACGAAGACCTCGGCACCCGCGTGCAGGGCCGCCCGGGCTCTCGTCGCCAATTCCGCCGGGACACCCCCGTCACCCGCGATGTCACCGATGCCGGCGAGGAGTTCCACGACCTCCGCCCGGTCCCGCACCTCCTCGTGGACGGCGAGCGCGAGGAGAAACGGAACACAGGCGAGCGTCGCGTCGTACAGGCCTCCCTCGTGGTGCACGGCGCCGTACATCCCGTCGAGCGCGCTCTCCCGCTCGGCCGGGTCGGCGGAGGCCAGTCCCCGCAGCAGTCCGGGCACGTCCTCCGCGCTGCCGTTCGCGTGCCGCAGCGAGGCCCAGTCGACCTCGTCGATCCCCCTGAACACGTTGTCCTCCCCGGGCGAAGTACCGACTGACGGGGAGTCTGCACCACCGCACCGACAACGAAGCGGAATCAGGAGACGACTGTGCGCGAACTGTGCGCCCGTTGGCCGACGACGGCTCAGTCCCGGTCCGGCAACGCGCGCTCCAGGATCGCGTCGAGGCCCGCCGTCTCCGGCAGCGTCCCGAACGCGTGCCCCCGGTCGCCCCGGAGCCGGGTCGCGCAGAACGCGTCGGCGACCGCCGGCGGGGCGTGTCGGACGAGGAGGGAGGCCCGGAGCGTCATGGCCATCTGCTGCCCTCCGACTGGCCCGGCGCCGAACTGCGCGTGGCCTACACCGACTACCAGCAGCAGCTGATCGGAGAGGTCCGCGCGCGCGTGCGGGGCGCATGACGCGGACGGCCGTGCGCGGCGCCCGCCGGGGCGCTGCGCACGGCCGCCTTCACCGTGGGGGGCTGCCTGAGGTGCTACCTGTAGGTGACGTCCGAGGTGGAGTACAGGCAGTTCTTGCTGTCGGGCCCTGACCCGACAGCGGTGTTGTTGTTGTACTTCTGGCAGGGGACGACCTTGCGGCCGGAGTCGTTGCGGATGGTGATGCCCCGCAGCGTCGCCGCGTCGTTGCGGTTGACGTTGATGCCGACGATCCGCGCGG
The DNA here is from genome assembly GCF_042957035.1 of Streptomyces sp. NPDC008137. NCBI lineage: Bacteria > Bacillati > Actinomycetota > Actinomycetes > Kitasatosporales > Streptomycetaceae > Streptomyces > Streptomyces sp. NPDC008137. The sequence goes on from NZ_JBIBHN010000012.1 coordinate 71,100, forward strand.
TGGAGCCCGTGCCGGTCACGTCGATGTTGCTGAGGTTGACCTTGCGCGTGTACTGCGTGGAGCAGTCGCCGCAGGAGCGGTAGAGCGTCTTGAACTCCTGTACCGCGAAGTTGGAGATGTTCAGGGTGCCGCCGCCGTTGTGCTGGAAGACCTTGTCCGCCGCCTTCTTCGCACCGCCGCCGATCACCTGGTACGTGGCGCCGTTGCCGCCGCGGAAGGTGGCGGCGTCCTCGCCGACGTCCTCCCACCAGACGTTCTGCAGGGTGCAGCTGCCCTCGCAGTGGATGCCGTCGGCCGCGGGGGCGCCGAGGACGACGTTCTTCAGCACCGCGCCGTCCGCGAGCTTGAAGATCGGGTCCTGGCCCTCCTCCTGGCCGTCACCGGCCAACTCTCCGGTGCCGTAGTACCGCTTCATCCCGTAGTCCTTGGTGCCGGACACGGAGATGGTGGAGGAAGTGCCCTGGCTGCCGTTGGGGGTGGGCCAGGTGGCGGCGCTCGCCGTGGGTGCGTGGGTAGTCATGATCATGCCAACCGAAAGGCCGAGGGTGGCCAGCGCGCCGGTCAGCGCGCGCCTGCGGGCGCGCGGGCGTGTCGCAGAAGTCATGTCCCGATTCCTTCTGTCGTCTGAGTGGGTGAGGGAGGGAGATGGGGTGTCAGAGCTTTCCGGCGCCCGCACCCGACGTCACCGAGGTGACGACGGACGAGGCCGGCTCCGCCGTATAGCCGTACGGCGGGCTGGTGAAGCCGCCGACGCGCGAGACCTCGGTCGCGGCTCCACCGAGATCGTTGCCGCGCAGGTTGGCGTATCCGTCGATGTCGCTGCTGCGGTTCGTGGTGACCGCGACCTTCGTCGAGCGGAAGACGTTGTTCTCGACCAGCATCTGGGCGCCCATGCGCGAGTGGCAGGCGGTGTCGGCGCCCTCGACGTAGTTGTTGTAGAAGTGCCCGGTGCCGAAGCGCAGGCTGGGGATGCGCGAGTACACGTTGGCGAAGTGGTTGTGGTGGTACGTCACCTTCAGCTTGCCGGTGTCCTCGCCCGCGTTGTTGTCGCTGTGGCCGACGAGCGAGCCCTTGAAGTGGTTCTTGAAGGTGTTCCAGGACACCGTCACGTTGTCCGCGCCGTGGTTGACGTCCAGCAGACCGTCGTAGAAGTCCTTGTCGTGGTCGCGGTCGGCCGAGAAGGAGTTGTGGTCGATCCAGACCTTGGTGGACGCCTCGACGGTGATGCCGTCGGCGGGCGCGACGGGCTTGCTGATGTTCAGGTTGCGGACGACGACGTTCGAGACCTTCTTCAGCCGCAGTCCGCCGCCGGTGAACCCGGACGCCGAACCCACGCCCAGGACCGTCGTGTTGGAACCGATGTCGACCTGGCCGCTCAGCGAGATCAGGCCGTTGACCCGGACGACCTTGGCCCCGTTACCGGTCACCGCGGACCTGAAGGCGCTCAGCGTGGAGACGGTGACCGCCGAGGCGCCGCCGCCGGTCGTCCCCGCGCCGAACCCGATCGGCGAGCTCTCGGCGGCCCCGGCCGGCTGGGGAACGGCCAGGACCGCCACGGTCGCCAGCGCGGACGCGGCGGCGACGGCCAGGGTGAATCTGTGTACGCGTGTCCGTGGGGGAGTACGCATGTGGGGTGCGTCCCTTCGTGGTGCCGTCATGGTGCAGTAGGTCATGTACATGAATGACGTTCGCCATGCTGTTCACCGTGCGCGCTGAGTGCGACCTGACCGGAGGTCTCGGTCACACTGCTGAACGGAACGTAGGGGGCAAGCGCTTTCTAGTCAACGCCTCGCGCAGAACACATTCGGCCGGTCCTGGTCAGGGTGAGGGACTCGTGGAGGCGGTGTGGGAGCGCTTCCATGACGGCCATGTGCATGTCACCATGCCGAGTGACCCGGACCGACTCCACCAGCTGAACCGCCGTACGACGTCCTGCGAGCCGCACCCACAACGGAAGGGACCCGGACGTGCCTGCCACCCCCCGCCCCACGGCGAGGAGACCGCTGCGGTCGATCCTCCTCGCGTTAGTCGCCGCGCTGCTGCCGATGCTCGCGGCCACGGTGCTCACCGCACCCCCGGCCGCCGCCCGCGAGCCGGCCGGCGGGTCCGCACGCGAGGGCGCCGTGCCCGCCGCGGCGCTCACGGAGGTCACCAACTTCGGTACGAACCCCAGCAATCTGCGGATGTACCTCTACGTGCCTGAGAGCGTCACACCGAACCCGGCGGTCGTGGTCGCCGTGCACTGGTGCACCGGCTCCGGCCCGGACATGTACAACGGCACCGAGTACGACACCCTGGCGGACCAGTACGGGTTCATCGTGCTCTACCCGTCCGTCACCCGCAGCAGCAAGTGCTTCGACGTCTCCTCGCCCCAGGCGCTGCGCCGCGGCGGCGGCAGCGACCCCGTCGGCGTCAAGTCGATGATCGACTGGGTCACCCGCACCTACGACGCCGACACCGGCCGGGTGTTCGCCACGGGCATCTCCTCCGGCGCGATGATGACCAACGTCCTGCTCGGCGACTACCCCGACGTGTTCGCGGCGGGCGCCGCCTTCTCGGGCGTCCCGTTCGCCTGCTTCGCCACCGCCGACGGTTCCGAGTGGAACAGCGACTGCTCGGGCGGCACGCTCACCCGCACCCCGAAGGAGTGGGGTGACCTGGTCCGGGGCGCGTACCCCGGCTACACCGGCCCCCGCCCGCGGATGCAGATCTGGCACGGCACCCAGGACGACGTCCTGCGCTACCCCAACTTCGGGGAGCAGATCAAGCAGTGGACGAACGTGCACGGCGTCAGCCAGACGCCGACCGCCTCGGACACACCCCAGTCCGGCTGGGCCCGCACCCGCTACGGCGGCACGGGCGACCGGGCCCCCGTCGAGGCCATCAGCCTCCAGGGCGTCGGCCACAACCTGTACGCCCACGGCATGGCGTCCCGTGTACTCACCTTCTTCGGCCTGGACAGCTCGGGCCCGGCGCCGCAGCCGCAGCCCGGCGCCTGCAAGGTGACGTTCACGGTGAACGCCTGGAACACCGGCCTGACCGCGTCCGTGACTCTCACCAACACCGGTACGACGACCGTCAACGGCTGGAAACTCGGCTTCACGCTCCCCGCCGGACAGACCGTCACGGGCGGCTGGGGCGCCACCTACGCGCCGTCGTCCGGGACGGTCACCGCCGCCAATGTGTCGTACAACGGCACGATCGCACCGGGCGCGAGTGTCAGCATCGGCTACCAGGCGAGCCATGGCGGCAACAGCGCCCCTCCGGCCGCGTTCACGCTCAACGGGACAGCGTGCACGGCCGGTTGACGCACCGGATGCTCCGGGATCCGGGTGCCGGTCAGACCGACCGGTGGTACTGGTCCGGCACCCGGACCTCACCGCCCAGCTCCCGCGCCGCGTGCCGGGCCCACGAGGGGTTGCGCAGCAGTTCCCGGCCCAGCAGGACCGCGTCCGCCTCGCCGTTGGCCAGGATCTTCTCGGCCTGCTCGGCGTCGGTGATCAGCCCCACCGCGGCGACCGGCAGGGCCGTCTCGGCCTTGACCCGGGCGGCGAAGGGCACCTGGTAGCCGGGGCCGGTCGGGATGCGGGCGCGGGAGGCGTTGCCACCGCTGGAGACGTCCAGCAGGTCGACGCCGTGGGCCCGCAGCTCGGCGGCGAAGCGGACGGTGTCGTCCGCGGTCCAGCCGCCGTCCTCGAGCCAGTCGGTCGCCGAGATGCGGAAGAACAGCGGCTTGTCGTCCGGCCACACCTCCCGTACGGCGTCCACCACTTCGAGGGCGAAGCGGACGCGGTTCTCGTACGAGCCGCCGTAGGCGTCGGTGCGGTGGTTGGAGTACGGGGAGAGGAACTCGTTGATCAGGTAGCCGTGGGCGCCGTGGATCTCGGCGATCTCGAAACCGGCGGCGAGGGCGCGGCGGGCAGCGGCCGCGAACTGTCCGACGACGTCCTTGATCTGATCGGCTGTCAGCTCGGCCGGGACCGGGTGCTTCTCGTCGAACGCGAGAGGGGTCGGCGCCACGGAGTCCCACCCGTACGCTTCCGGGCCGACCGGGGCGCCGCCCTTCCAGGGCTGGTCCGTCGAGGCCTTGCGGCCGGCGTGCGCGAGCTGGATCGCGGGCACAGTGCCCTGCTCGGCGAGGAAGCGGGTGATGCGGCGGAACGCCGCCACCTGCGTGTCGTTCCAGATGCCGAGGTCGTACGGGGAGATTCGGCCCTCCGGGGAGACGGCGGTGGCCTCGACGATGATCAGGCCCGTGCCGCCGGCCGCGCGGGCGGCGTAGTGCGCGAAGTGCCAGTCGGCGGGGGCGCCGGCCTCCGGGCCCTCCGGTGCCGCTGAGTACTGGCACATCGGGGCCATCCATGCGCGGTTCGGGATCGTCACATCGCGCAGACTGTAAGGCTCGAAGAGCGCGGTCACGGCGGACTCCATTCGGGACGGGGCCGATGTCGACTCGTACGATAGGCATCGTATTACGGAGGATGTCAAACTACGATGGTTCTCGTACTATGGAGTCCCCGAGAAAGAGGAAGTGGAGCCGCCGTGACGTCCCCCGCCGTGAGCAGCCGCGTCCTGCCGCATCCCGAGCGCGACGAGATCCGGCTGGAGGGTGTGCTGCACGCGCTCTCCGATCCGATGCGGTTGCGGATCGTGCGGGAGCTCGCCGCGGAGAGCGGGGAGTTGTCCTGTTCGCGTTTCGACCTGCCGGTGACGAAGTCCACGACCACGCATCACTTCCGGGTGCTGCGGGAGAGCGGGGTGATCCGGCAGGTGTATCGGGGGACGGCGAAGATGAACGGGTTGCGGCGGGATGATCTGGAGGAGTTGTTTCCGGGGCTGTTGGATGCGTTGCTCGATGCGGCGGGGCGGCAGGCCGGGAGGCTCGGTCCTTAGGGAACCCTGCCGTGCGCGGCCTCCATCAGGGACCGCCAGTCGGGGAGCTTGACCACTCCGCGTCCGAGTGACGCTCCCAGCTCCGCCTCCGCCTGTTCGATCGACTGCCAGCCCGTCCATTCGACCGGGTCGAGCCCCGCTGTCCGCAGAGCCGTGAGCGTGTCCTCGGGGACGTCCTTCGCGGCCAGGAGCGGGGCGTCCTCCAGGAGGGACGTCGCCGTCTCCTTCGCGCAGGGGCGGTTCGAGCCGATCACACCCGTCGGGCCGCGCTTGATCCAGCCGGCCACGTACTCGCCCGGCGTGACGACGCCCTCGCGCAGGACCCGTCCGGCCAGATTCGGTACGGTGCCGGTCTTCGGGTCGAACGGCAAGCCCTCCATCGGCACTCCGAGGTAGCCCACCGAACGCAGCACCAACTGCGCCTCGATGTCCTCGTACCGGCCCGTGCCCGTCACGCCGCCGTGCCCGTCCGGTGCCGTCCGCTCGAACCGCACCGCGCCCACGTGGCCCCGCTCGGCGAGCAGTTCGACCGGGCGGAGGAAGAAGCGCAGGTGGATCCGGTGCGGGGCGCCGGCCGGCGGGGACTCGGCCCAGCCGCGCAGCACCTCCACGTTGCGCCGCTGCGGGGCGGGCAGCGCGGACGGGTCCGTGTACCCCGGGTCCGCCGCCAGCTCCACGGGGTCCGCGACGACGTCGGTCGCCGGCAGGGTGCCCAGCTCGCGCAGCTCCTTGGTGGTGAAGCGGGCCTGGGACGGACCGCGGCGGCCCACCATGTGGATCTCGGTCACCCGGCTCGCCGCCAGCGCGGTCAGCGCCGCCTGCGGCATGTCGGTCGGGCTGAGCTCGGCCAGCCCCCGGGCCAGCATCCGGGTGACGTCCACGGCGACGTTCCCCACGCCGATGACCACGGCCGACCGCGCGTCCCGCAGGAAGCCGCCGTCCACGGCGTCCGGGTGGGCGCTGTACCAGGACACGAACTGCGTCGCCGACCAGCTCCCGGGCAGGTCCTCCCCGGGAATGCCCAGGTGCCGGTCCGTGGCGGCGCCCACGCAGAACACCACCGCGTGGTAGAACTCCCGCAGCCGGGCGGCCGGCACCCCGCCGGGGCCCACCTGCACACCTCCGAGGAACCGCACCCGGTCGTGCTCCAGGACCGCGCGCAGATTGTTCTGCAGCGACTTGATCTTCTCGTGGTCGGGTGCCACGCCGTAACGGACCAGCCCGTACGGGCACGGCAGCCGGTCCAGGACGTCGACACGCACCTCGGCGTCCAGCTGGACGAGGCTCTGGGCGGTGTAGCACCCGCTCGGCCCGGAGCCTACGACGGCGACTCGCAGCACGGCGGAACTCCTTACCCGTCAGATCCCGGGGGATCGCAGGAGAGCTCTGATGCCTCCAGCATCGCACCGGCCGGGCTCCGCTGACAGGGTGCTGTGCTCCGACCGGGGTGCGTGTCGGATCTATAGCGAATGTGATCATGCGGTTACGTTCCGTGTGTGCTGGAAGCATCCTTTCTTAATCTTTCTGATCGCTCCCCGGTGGACGGCGCGGTATCCGTGCGGCCCGCGTGGGAAGTGCGGGAGAACGAGGACGCCACGCGGTGGTTCGACGTCCGGCTCGCCTTCACGGACGGCGCCCACGTCGACGCGCTGGCGGTCGTGGCCGGCGGATGCGTCGGTGTCGAGGAGGTGCGCGCCCGGCCCGCGCTGTCCCTCGACGACCTGGCGGTGCTCGCCGACTGGCTCGAGGATTCGCTGGCCGAAGCGTGCGGCGCCGGTGCGGGTCCGGTCGCCGAGGGCTGTGCGGGCCCGGGGCGCCGGGCCCGGCCGGTCTGGCCGCGCGGCGCGGAGGGGCGGTGGCTGGTGGCACAGGAGTACCGCGCGGCCCAGCAGGACGGTGCCGACCCGGTCCTCGCCGTGATGTGCGCGACCGGGCACAGCCGCCGCAAGTCGCTGAGGCTGATCGGCCAGGCCCGGGACGCGGGCCTGCTGGCCCCACGCCGCGCACGGCGCTGAGCGGGCCGGGCCGAGCGGACCGGTCCGGGGCGCGACCGCGGACCGGGAGTCCGCTCAGAGCATGTCCCGCATCCGGGTGATCTCGCTGGTCTGCTGGGCGATCACCTCGTCGGCCATCTCCTCGACGAGGATGTTGTTGCCCTGTCCCTTCACGTCCGCCGCCATGGTGATCGCGCCCTGGTGATGGGTCGTCATCAGGGTGAGGAAGAGGTGGTCGAAGGCCTTGCCCTCGGCCGCGCGGAGCTTCTTCAGCTGGGCCTCGGTGGCCATGCCGGGCATCGCGGCGTGCTCGTGCCGCTCGGCCTTCAGCGGCTTGCCGTGCGACTTCAGCCAGCCCTTCATGGCCTCGATCTCGGGCTCCTGGCCGGCCGCGATGCGCTCGGCGATGCGTTTCACGTCCTTCGACTCGGCGCGCTTCGGGACGAGTCCGGTCATCACCAGCGCCTGGGCGTGGTGCTCGATCATCATGCGGGCGTAGGAGACGTCCGCCGAGTTGGGGGAGTCGTTCTCCGGGTTCTGTTCGGCGGCCTCTTCGGCGGACAGGGTGCGGTTCGCCTCGCCGGGCTCGCCCGGCGCGATCACGGACGGTCCGTCCGCGGTGGCCGGCTTCCGGTCCGGGTCGGAGTCACAGCCCCCGGCCGTGAGCACGGCCAGGGCGACCAGCCCCGTCGTGACGACGGACGCACGAGACACGCGGCGGAAGAGCACAACGACCTCCTGTGACGGGCGGGTTGGGGCGCACCTCGTGTTGCGGACGGCGTACTGGCACGCTTCCGCGGGTCATTGATCGCAAAACTTCATTGCGATTCTGTTGCCCCCTGTTGGTATGTGCATGGCGAAGACGATACTGCGTGGTGCGTGAACCGTTCCGCAGTGAACGGAACCAGGGAGGAAAACAGTGATCCTGTTGAACGACCGCAGAACACGCCGCAGACGCCTGGGAGTTGCCGCTGCCGCCGCTGGGCTGCTGGCCGCGCTCCTCACAGCGGCACCGGCGGGGGCCACCCCCGACCCCGGGGACGCGCCGCCCGCGCCGAAGAAGGTCTCCAAGAGCGCACAGGCCGAGGTCCGTGAGGCCATCCAGAAGGGTGAGATACCCGCCCAGGACGAGATCGTCCACTCCGACAACATCCAGCACCTGGCCTTCGTCCCCAAGGACGTGCTCCAGGGCACGAACTCGGACCTCGCCTTCCAGGGCAGGTACGCGTTCGCGGGCAACTACGACGGCTTCCGCATCTTCGACATCAGCAACCCCAAGGCGCCGAAGACCGTCGCCCAGGTGCTGTGCCCCGGCTCGCAGAACGACATCTCCGTCTCCGGCGACCTGCTGTTCCTGTCCACCGACTCCTCGCGCAGCGACAGCAGTTGCACCAGCACCACCCAGCCGGCGACCGAGAAGTCCTCGTGGGAGGGCATGAAGGTCTTCGACATCAGCGACAAGCGCAACCCGAGGTACGTCGCCGCCGTCGAGACGGCCTGCGGCTCGCACACCCACACGCTGGTGCCCGAGCGCCGGAACGTCTACGTCTACGTCTCCTCGTACTCGCCGAACGCCACCTACCCCGACTGCCAGCCGCCCCACGACGGCATCTCGGTCATCAAGGTGCCGCGCAACGCCCCCGAGAAGGCCGAGGTCGTGGGCTTCCCCGTGCTGTTCCCCGGTGAGGGGCCGGACGGCGGCGGCAACCCGGGCGGACCCACCAACCCGGGCGTGTCCAAGACCACCGGCTGCCACGACATCACCGTGCTGCCGTCGAAGGACCTGGCCGCGGGCGCCTGCATGGGCGACGGGATCCTGTTCTCCATCAAGGACCCGGAACGCCCGAAGGTCATCGACCGCGTGCAGGACAACGTGAACTTCGCGTTCTGGCACTCGGCGACCTTCAACCAGAAGGCGAACAAGGTCGTCTACACCGATGAGCTGGGCGGCGGCGGCGCGGCCACGTGCAACGCGGAGATCGGACCGAACCGCGGCGCCGACGGCATCTACGACATCGTCGGCAAGGGCGACAAGCGCAAGCTCGTGTTCCGCAGCTACTTCAAGATCCCGCGCCACCAGGCGGACACCGAGAACTGCGTGGCCCACAACGGCTCGCTGATCCCGGTGAGGGGCAAGGACCTGATGGTCCAGGCCTGGTACCAGGGCGGTGTCTCCGTCTGGGACTTCACGGACTCGAGCAACCCCAAGGAGATCGCCTACTTCGACCGCGGCCCCCTGACCACGGACACGATCAAGTCGGGCGGCTCGTGGTCGGCGTACTACTACAACGGCTACATCTGGTCGAACGAGTACGCCAGGGGCTTCGACGTCCTGAAGATCGACGACCGGCGCACGGACCCGGCCCGCCGGGTCCACCTGCGCGAACTCAACGTGCAGACGCAGCCGGACTACTTCGACTGACCCTCGAGGCCGTGCCCCGGTGCGGCCCCGGTCGCGAAGAACCGTGACAGATCCCTGTCACCCGTCCCGTCGGAGGCTCCGGTCTCCGGCGGGACACCCAGCTCCCGGTCGAGCCCGTAGCGCGTGAACAACTCGGCCCGCAGCACCGGGACCGGCATCGGCACCCCCGGCACCAGTGCCGCGTACACGGCGCCCATGAGCAGGGCGCGCAGCATCGGGTAGTCGCTGTCGACGTCCCGCGACCCGAGCCGGGCGACGGTGTCCCGCAGCAGTTCTGCCAGCCGCCGCTGCTCCGGGCACGGCACGAAGCCCTCGGCCTGCAGCAGCCCGGCCATGTGCTGGCGCATCAGCACCGGCCGGTCCTCGGCCAGGCGCAGGATCGCGTCGATGGCCCGCGCCATCCGCTCCCGGCCGTCCTCGGTGCGCGGCTCGCGCTCCAGCGCCTCCTCCAGCGTGCGATGCATCAGCCGGTGCACGGCGGACTGCACGAGCTGGCGCTTGCCGGGGAAGTAGTACGACACCAGACCACGCGCCGAACCGGCCCGGTCGGCGATGTCGCCGAGCGTCGTCGCCTCGAATCCGCGCTCGTCGACCAGCTCGACCGCCGCCTGCAGAAGCCGCTCCTTCGAACGTCTCCGCAACTCTTCATTGACCGAGGCGCTGCGCGGGGACATGCTGAAACTCCTGCGTTGACTGGCTGCCAGCCAACTATACTCGGAGCGTCCGGCCGGGACCGTGCGGTCCCAGCCGGGGATGCCGTCTGCCTCGGGCGACACGGGGGATCGTCCGAGGCGGGCGAGCAGAAGCCCGGATGGTCGCCTCGGGCAGCTTGTTCCGGCGGTGCGGCCCTCAGCTCACCAGGTCCAGGACCGGCCGCAGCCCGTCCGGCCGGTCGGTCACCGGCAGATGGTCCACGAAGTGCACCGCGCAGCCCAGGGCCGTGGCGCCGCCGTCCGCCCTGCGGTCGTCGCCGACCATGAGCGTCCGGCGCGGATCGGCGCCCAGCGTCTCGCAGGCGGTGGCGAACAGCCGTGGGTCGGGCTTCTGGATGCCGTGCTCGTACGACAGGACGTACACGTCGATGTAGGGGTCCAGGCCGTGCGCGCGGAAGACCGGGCGCAGATCCCAGCCGATGTTGCTGACCACCCCGACCGGGATGCCCCGCTCGCGCAGGGTGCGGAGCACCTCGACGGCGTCCGGGTACGGGGCCCACGCGTCCGGGTGCATGTGGCGGTCGTACAGCGCGTCGTGCAACGTCGGGTCGGGCAGCGTGACCTGGCGGGAGACACCGGTGTACGCGGCCCGGTGCAGCTCGGCGCTCTGGTCCCGGATCTGCCAGGCGTCGGCCAGTTCCTCCGGCACCCGGGCGGGGCCGCCACCGCCCGGCAGCGCCCCCGCGGCCTCCAGCGCCCGCGCCGCCGCGGCCACCTCCGCCTCCGCGAGCCGGATCGCGGTCCCGGCCAGGGTGCCGCGCAGCCAGGAGTCGGTGGACTCGACACGGAAGAGGGTCCCGGAGAAGTCGAACAGCACGGCGGTCATGGGGGGATCCTACGAGGGCGCACCTGACTCCCGCGGGTGTTCAGGGATGCCGGCGCTGGTGCACCCACACCGCCAGGGCCACCACCATCGCGCCCAGCAGCCAGCCGCCCAGCACGTCCGAGGGCCAGTGGACGCCCAGCCAGATACGGGTCAGCCCGACCCCGACCACCGAGACGACGGCCACGATCAGGGCCGTACGCCACACGGCCCGGCTCACACCGTGACGGTGCAGGAGCCACAGGAGGAGGCCGCACACGACCGTGGCGGTCATGGCATGACCCGACGGATAGGCCGAATAGTGGGCCGAGTCGACCGGGTCGGGCCAGACCGGACGGGGACGGTCCACAGCCGCCTTGAGGCCCTGCTGCAGCAGAGTGCCCAGGGTGACGGCCAGTGCCAGCCACACCGCCGTCCAGCGTGCCGCGAGCCGCACTGCGAGCCAGACGACGACCGCCGCGCACAGCAGGCGCATCGTCCAGGGATCCCACACCCAGTCGGTGAGGACGCGGAACGTCTGGGTGATGCCGGGTTCGTCGACCGCCCAGCGGTGGGTGGTGCCGGAGATGTCTCCGTCCGTGGTGATCAACGGGCTCCATCTGACCGCGACGAGGGTCAGCAGCAGAGCCGAGCACAGGGCCAGGACACCGGCGGAACCGGCGGCGGTGCGGTGCTCGGTACGGGGCGGGGAGTCGACGGACTGGGTGTGCATAGTGCGATCCTCGCCGAACCGGGTGCTCCGGATCCAGTACGGCGGCGATCTTCCGGGCCGGGGGCCACACGCTTCGGCCACTCCAAGGCCCCGGCGCCCGGGTCACCGCCGGCGGCTATCCGAGCGCCCGCAGCCCCGGCACGAACGCCAGTAGCACCGGCACCACGGGCACCAGCGCGGCCGCCGCCGTCAGCCGCAGGCGGCGTGCCGCGGTCAGCCGGTCCGGGGGAGTGAGCAAACGGCGCACCCGCGCCGGGACATGGGCCTGCGGCGTCGGGCAGGGGCCGAACACGCCACGGTGCTCGTTCAGTTCGACCAGGGCCAGGGCCGTCGTCAGACGGCCGAAGCGGCGGGAGGCCGTGTCGTCGGCGGCGAGTTCGACCAGGCGGTGCATCTCGTCGCGGAACGCGGCGAACACCGGCACCTGGGGAAAGCCGCCCGCCAGGGCCGAGGAACAGTTCAGCAGCCAGTCGTGCCGGGCCCGGGCGTGCCCCTGCTCATGGGCGAGCACGGCATCCAGCTGCCGCCCCTTCAGCCGGCGCAACGCGGCCGTCGTCACGACCAGTTGGGGCGAGGCGCCGGGCAGCCACCAGGCGTCGGGCCGCTCGCTCTCCAGGACGACGAGCCGGCCGGACACGGCCACCTCGCCCGGCAGCAGCGGAGCCCGGACCAGCAGATCGGCGCGCCGGCTGCGGCGCCGGGCGCGCGCCCGGCCGACCTCGCGGACCAGCATCGCCGCGCTCCACAGACCCCCGCCGGCCAGCGCCACCGCCGTGGCCGCCGCCCAAGGGCCCGCCGTACCGAGGGCATAGGCCTCGACGGCGGCGCTCGGCGCCGTCGCGAAGACATGTCCGCCGACCGCGTGCCAGGCCGCCGCCGCGCTGAGCGTCATCGACAGCGCACAGCACACGAGTACGGCCGCCACCGCGCACTGCCACGCCCACAGCGCCACCACTGGCTCACGATCCGGCCAGTCCGCCCGGGCGAGCAGCCGGGGAGCCACCACGGCGGTCAGGGCGCCGAGCAGCAACAGCGCCGCGGGGAGCATCATGGGGGCAGCCTATGAGCGCGGCGCGGCCCACGGGTACGACATCTGGCGCGGAAGTGACGCAGGCAACGGATCAGAGTGTCAGCAGCATCGCCACCATCGCGATCCCCATGGACAGCCGGCACGCCCGCGCCAGTTCCGGCCGGTCGCCCCACGCGGCGGACGCACCGCCCCCGGCCACGGCGGGCACCGGCACCAGCCGGACGCCGGTCAGCAGCACGTATCCGGCGAAGTACAGCAGCAGCGCCCCCGTCAGGAGCGGAACTCCCGATCCGCCCTGACCGTGCGCGTGTGCGGGCGAGCCGGCCATGACGACGGACATGTAGACCATCGCCGCCGCGCCCGCCAGATGATGGAGATGGTGCGCCCCGGCCCGCGCCGCCCACAGCGCGTGCACCGCGGCCGCCCCGAACACGAACGCGTACGCGAGCCAGGCCCACGAGGGCGGAGAGAACGCCGCCGCCGGAACCGCCATCGCGGCCATCCCGAACCCCATCAGCGCCTCGCCGCCGCTGCGCATCCGCACCAGGCAGTAGGCGCCGCTCACCGCGCAGAGCGCCACCAGCAGCCAGCCGGACGAAGCCGGTCCGTGCACGCGCACCTCCCCGCTCGACAGTCGGTCATTCGATGCCCAGGTCATCCGGCGCGCACGCGAGCGCAAGGGTGTACACGGGGAGCATTCGACGGAGCACACCAGGTGAGCCGCTATCCCCTCGATTTATCTTTTACGAGTAAAACACCTGCTAACCTTGCGGGAATGAGCAGTGCGAACCCCACCCCCGCCTCCCCGCCCGCCCGGCGCCTCCCGCTGGCGGGCGTGCTGCGCGTCGGCCGGCCCTCCGAGATCTGGTTCAAGCCCGCTCTGAGCGTGGTCGCGTCGATCGCCCCGCCCAACCTCACCCTCCTGGCGCTCGGCCGGCTCGACCTGGCGATGTACACGATGGCCGGATCCCTGTGCGCGCTGTACGCCCACAACCGCCCCTACGCCGCCCGGGCCGGGGCCCTGGTGTGGGTGGTGCTCGGCATGCTCGGCGGACTCGCCGTCGCCCTGGTCGCCGCCTCGCTCACCGGCAGCGCCGTCGCCCTGGTCACGGTCGGCGCCCTGCTGGCCGCCGCGCAGAAGGTGCTGTGCGACGCCACCCGCGTCGGGCCGCCGGGCAATGTCGTCCTCACGTTCGTCAGCTCAGCCTCGCTGTTCGCGCCGCAGACCCTCGCCCAGGTGCCGGGCCATCTGGCGCTGGCCGCCGCGACGGGGGCCTGGGCCTGGCTGGTCTGCATGGCGCCCGCGCTGGTCCGGCCGCACGGCCCGGAACGCCGTGCCACCGCCGGTGCGCTGCGGGCCGCGGCCGCGTATGCCGACACCGGCGGCAGCGGCGAGGGGCATGCCCGGGCCCGTGCCGCGGGCTACGCCGCCGTGCAGGCCGCCTGGCAGTCACTGCTGTCCACCGGCGCGCCCTCCCGGACCCGGCGGGCCCTCGAACGGCTCGTCGTGCGGGCCGAGGTCGCCCTCGCGGCACCTGCCGAGTCGGAGGCCGGCCGGCTGCGTGCGTGGGCCCGCGCGTTGCGCGGTACCGGGCCCGTCCCGTCGGCCGGTCTGCCGCGGGCGGCCGCCGACGAACTGCTCGGTGTGGACGCGGCCCGCTCCCTGTGGGCGCGGCTCGGCCCGCTGACCCCGCTGGCGGTGCGCACCGCGCTCGGCTGCGCACTCGCCGGCTACGCCTCCCTCGCCCTCGGTATCGGCCGCCCCTACTGGGCTCTGGTCACCGCCGCCTCGCTCTACCAGGCCAACATCGCCCTGACCTGGAGCCGGGCCATCCAGCGGGTCGTCGGCAACGTCGTCGGCGTGCTCGTCTTCGCGGCCGTCGCGCCGCTCGCGCACCTGGACCCGGCGGTCCTCGTGCTGTGCTGCCTCGCGTTCAGCTTCGGCGCCGAGATGCTGATCAGCCGCAACTACTGGCTCGGCAGTGTCTGCGTGACCCCCATGGCCCTGCTCATCACCGAGTTCGCCGGATTCCAGGAGCCCGGCGCGCTGATGACGGAGCGCGTCGTGGACACCGTGGTCGGCGCCCTGGTCGGCTTCGCCGCAGCCGTGGCCGTCACCAACCGGCGCGTGGGCGACCGTGTCGAACGCGCCCTGGCCACCGCCGGCCGGGCCCGCGAGCACGCCGCCCGCCTCCTGGCCGAGCCGGACCCCGACGCGGCCGCCCTGGAGTCGGCCCGCCGCGGCCTCGCCGTCGCCCTGGTCGAGCTGCGGGCCACCACCGACGCCGCGGCCGGTGAATGGTGGCAGCGCGCCCTGCCCCAGGAGCGGGTCGTGCTCGCCGAGCAGTCCGGACACCGTACGCTCGCCGCTACGGCACGACGCCAGGGGCTGCTCCCGGAGCGGGGCACTGGCACGGAGACGGAGGACGCACGGCCATGACGGCGACGGAAGGGCCATCGCCCACGGGGGACGAGTCGGGATTCGGACCGCGACCGGCGGCCCGGGCCGGGCGGGCGGGGGACGATCCCACCGAAAGGCGTACGGCCGACCGGGCGCGGACGGCCGGAGGGAATCCGACGCACGGAAGGGCCTCCGACGGTGCGCGCGCGACCGGAGAGGAATCGGCCGGTGGGCACGGGGCCGGTCGGGCCCATGCGGCCGGGGACGGCCCCGGCGGCGGGACTGCGGGCGACTTGGCTCCCGAGGCCGGAGCGGGGCGGGCCGACGGGACCCATGGGGAGCATGCGGCCGACGGGACCGGTACGGGCGGACGGGAGCCGGCCGACGAGTCCCCTGCTGTCGAACCCGTCCCGGACGGTGGCCGGCGGGGCGACACCGTCGCCGGTGTCGTGCGGCAGTGGCGGGCCGTGCACCCCGGGCTCGACACCGGGCCGATGGAGGTCATCGGCCGGATCAACCGCTGTGCCGCCCTCCTTCAGCAGGCCGAGGACGCGCCGCTGCGCAGGGCGGGACTGAGCCGCCCGGAGTTCGATCTGCTGGGCGCGCTGCGCCGTACCGGGCACGAACTCTCCCCCGGGGAGCTGGCCCGGGAGACCTTCTCCTCGGGCGCCGCCGTCACCAAGCGCCTCAAGCAGCTGACCGAACGCGGTCTGGTGGAACGCCGGGCCGACAGCCGCGACCGCCGCGTCGCCCACCTCCGCCTCACCGACGCCGGACGCGAACTCGTCGACGGCGTCCTGCCCGCCCAGCTCGCCTACGAGACCGCGGTCCTGTCCGGTTTGGACGCCCCCGAGCAGGGTGAACTCGCAGCCCTGCTGGGTGAGTTGCTCGGCCAGCTGGAGGGCCGCCTGGGCGCGCTGCGGGGTTGAACCGGACCTGCCCGGTGGCGGCGTCCGCCCCCACTGGCGTGCCGCACCGGCCCGTCGTACCCTCACCCCGTACCGCACCGCGTGGCGGCCTCCAGCTCCTTCATCAGCCCGGAGGTACCCCATGCCCGCACTCGAGGTGCGCCCCTTCCGCCGAGCCGACCGCGACCAGCTCACCGACCTGGTCAACATGCACGTGGCGGCGGTCGTCCCCGGTGTCTCCGTCTCCGTGAACACCGTCCTCGGCGACCTGGAGCGGCAGCCCGGCGAGTTCATCACCGACCCGTGGGTGGCCGAGCGGACGACGCTCGTCGCCGAGCAGCGCCGGTGCGTCGTCGCCGCGGCCCATCTGCTGCGCTACCGCGCCGACGCCGAGGTCGGCGAGACCTACCGGGACAGCGCCGAGATCAACTGGTTCGTGCACCGCCCGACGGCGTCGCACTGGCCGGACTCCGACCGGGCCGCCGACCTGCTGATGCGGGCGTGCCTGGCACAGCTGGCCCGCTGGGACGTCCGTGTCCGGTACGCCGACGGCGCACTGCCCGCCCCGCTCGTCTACGGCCTGCCCCGCAACTGGCCCCACATCCGGGCCGTCTACGAACGCGCGGGATTCCGGCACACCGGGGACACCGAGGTCATCCTGATCGCCCGGGTCGCCGACCTCCCGGCGAACGAACTCCGGCCGGGCGTCACGGTCACCCGCACGCTGGGGGAGTGCGGCACTCGGTTCACGGCCCGTGCCGACGCGCGCACCCTCGGATTCATCGAGGTCGACACTGCCCTGGCCCGCCCGGAACGGCACGCCCGCGCCGCGGGCCTGGCCGACATCGGCAACCTCCACGTCGACCCCGCGCAGTCCGGCACCGGCCTGGAGCAATGGCTACTGGCTCAGGCCGCGGACTGGCTCCGCCTGTGCGGCGTCGACCGGCTCGTCGCCTACGAGACGGCCGCCGACGGCGCCAGGCTCAACCTCCTGGCGGGCGCGGGCTTCCGTGAGCTGACCCGCACCGACCGGGGCTGGGAGCACCGCCCCGGCTGACCTCAGATACCGGGCCGGTACCGCATCGGGTGGTCCGCCGGGACCTCGACCAGCACGATCGGCGTCCCGTCCGGGTCCGCGATCCACATCTCGACCAGGCCCCACGGCTCCTTCACCGCCGGCCGCACGATCTCGACGCCCTTCGCCCGCAACTCCTCCTCCGCGGCGGCCACGTCGTCGACCTGGAGCCACAGCCGTGCGGCGGGTGACGGGGGAGTCTCGGACCGGCCCGCGACCTCCAGGAAGCCACCGCCCGTGAAGTAGACCGTGCCGCGCTCGGGACCCGTACCGAACTCCCGGTAGACGGCGAGGCCGAGCTGTTCGCCGTAGAAGGCACGGGAGCGCTCGGGGTCGGACGGGCGGAGCAGGATTCGGCTGCTGAGTACATGCACCATGCACGAGAGCCTAGTGGCGGCGTTACTCTCATCCATGCCCCAACGCTGCCCGGAAACGGAGACGCACGCCCATGGACACCGCCGACACCGCCGCCACCGGACTGACCTTCCGTGATGCCACCGACGCCGACGTGGACGAGCTGGTCGCGCTGATCGAGTCGGCGTACCGGGGCGACGACAGCCGGGCCGGGTGGACCACCGAGGCGGACATTCTCGAAGGGCAGCGGACCGACCCGGAGGGCGTGCTGGCCGTCATCAAGTCGGCCGACAGCCGGTTGCTGACCGTGGAACGGGAGGGCCGGATCGTCGCGTGCTGCCAGCTCGAACACCGCGGTGACCACGCCTACTTCGGGATGTTCGCGGTCAGCCCCCGGCTGCAGGGCGAGGGCCTCGGCAAGGTGATCATCGCGGAGGCGGAGAGCATGGCCCGAGCGACGTGGGGCGTGACGGAGATGCACATGACCGTGATATCCGTACGCGACGACCTCATCGCCTGGTACGAGCGGCGCGGCTACCGCCGTACGGGTCGGATGACCCCCTTCCCGTACGGCGACGAGCGCTTCGGCATCCCCCAGCGCGACGACCTGAAGTTCGAGCTGCTGGTCAAGCGGCTCGGCTAGCGACTAGGCCGTGAAACGGCCCGTGCGCTTGATGTCCGGGTGGTCGGTGGTCGCGCCGTCCAGGCCGAACGCCCGGACGAGCCGCAGATGGTCCTGTGTGTTCACCACCCAGCCGATGATCCGCAGGTCCGCCTTGTGCGCACGCTCGACGATCTCCAGGGTGAGCCGGCGGATGTTCAGGCACACCGTCTCGGCGCCGACCGCGACGGCGCGGTCCACGATGTCGGTCCCGTAGCGGCTGGCGATCAGCGCGGTCCGCACACCCGGCACCAGTGGCTTGATCTCGGCGATCGCCTCGTCGTGGAACGAGGACACCTCCACCCGGCCGGCCAGCCCGCGCCGGTTCATCACCTCGGCGAGGGCTCGCGCCGCCTGTGCGTCCTTGATCTCAGCCTGGAGCGGCGCCTGGACGGCCTCCAGGACCTCCTCGAAGACCGGCACCCGCTCGCCCCGGCCCGCGTCCAGGGCGCGCAGCTCGGCGAGGGTCTTCTCGGCGATGGGCCCGCTGCCGTCGGTCGTGCGGTCCACGTCCGTGTCGTGCATGACGACGAGCGCGCCGTCCTTGCTCAGGTGCAGGTCGAGTTCGATGGCGTCGAGGCCGGCCTCCTCGGCGGCGACGAAGGACCGGAGGGTGTTCTCGGGTTCCACACCCATGATTCCGCGGTGACCGATGGTGAGGAAGTTCAAGACGCGACTCTCTTCCGTCGACAGGCGGCACTGGGGGCCTTACGGCCCACCTGGACCGTATCGCCTGTACCCGCCCTCTGCAGAGGGCGAGGGCATGGTCGGCGCACATACGGGCAGAAGCATGGCCGGCAGGAAAAAGTGCGGTGACCCACAGGGTGTGGCAGGATAATTTTCGGAGACTGCCCTTGCTGGGAGGAACCTCGTGTGTATACGGTCGAGGTACGCGAGATTCTCCCGTGGAAGGTGGGACATGACGGAAATTCTTGTGCAGGTGGGTTCGGAGGACCTGGTTCCTCCCGTGGCCAGGGTGGTGGAGCACCCGGCATGGCCCGTGCTCAAGGATGCCGTGGAGCGGATCCGGCCATGGCAGTCCAAGGACGGGTCGATCGACTTCGCCGCCGAGGGCGCGCCTGAGCCCGCGGACGCCGAACTGGCCGTCCGCCGGGCCGCCGACGCGGTACTGGAGCTCTCCCCGCTGCTCCCGCACGACGCCGCCTATCACGAGGCCCTGGTCAAGGACCTGCGCCGGTGGGCCGACAGCGGCTTCGAGGTGCCCGACTTCCTCGACTCCCTGCTGGCCTTCCAGCCCGCCGCGAGCCGCGCGGACGGCCTCCAGCACCTGGTCGTCTTCCCGATGTACACGCAGAACGGCAACCCGGACCGCAACCTCGAAGCGGTCGTCCTGCGCATGGTCTGGCCGGACTGGCTGTCCGAACTGGAGCGCACGCGCTACGACAACCCGCTGTTCTGCGGCATCAAGTTCGAGGACTTCACGGCCGGCTACGACACCAACTCCGCCGTCCTGTTCCCCGAGACCATCGCCGTGCGCGAGGCGCCCGAGCGGTTCAGCTGGGGCGGCATCTTCTGCGACCGCGAGGCCGCCCGCTTCCGCCGGGTGACCGACGCCGCCGTAGACATCCTGGGCCTCGAGCTGCCCGAGGACGTCGCCGCGATGGTCCACGACCAGAAGCGCTGCGAGGAGGCGTTCGTCCTGTGGGACATGGTCCACGACCGCACCCACAGCCACGGCGACCTGCCCTTCGACCCGTTCATGATCAAGCAGCGGCAGCCGTTCTGGATGTACGGCCTGGAGGAGCTGCGCTGCGACCTCACCGCCTTCAGGGAGGCCGTGAAGCTGGCGGGCGAGGGCGTCCCGCAGGCCCGTGACGTACAGGTCGCGGTGCTCTTCGACCGCATGTTCCGCTTCCCGGTCACCGGCGAGCGCGTGCGCAACTACGACGGCCTCGGCGGCCAGCTCCTCTTCGCCTACCTGCACAAACACGACGTCGTCCGCTGGACCGACAACAAGCTGACCATCGACTGGGAGCGTGCCCCGCAGGTCACCAACCAGCTGTGCGCCGAGATCGAGCAGCTGTACCGCGACGGCATCGACCGCCCCAAGCTCGTCCACTGGTTCGCCGGGTACGAGCTGGTCTCCACGTACCTCTCCCCGCACCCGGGCTCCAAGTGGGCCAAGGGCCCCGAGGCCCTGGATGTGACGCAGCCGCCCCGGAAACTCGTCGATGACGTGCTTCCGGACGAGTTTCCGCTGAGCATGTTCTATGAGGCACTGTCCAAGAAGCTGAAGAACGTGATCGCCTCCACCAAGGGCATCACGGCGGACGGCGCCGAGCGGATCGCCGCGTGAGCGGCGGAAACCTCCGCGGAACCGGGACCACTGCTCAGGAGGCGAAGAAGATGGCGGGGAACGGAGCTCTCAGCGGTGCGGTGATCGCGGTGGCCGGCGCGGGCGGGCCCGCCGGCCGGGCGGCGCTGCTGCGCCTGGCCGAGGCGGGGGCGACCGTCGCCGCCGCCGACAACGATCCCGAGCGGCTGGCGGAGGCCGTGGACGCGGCCCGCTACGCCTCGGGCGGCGCCAGCGTCATCGGCGAGCCCGTCGACCTGCTGGATCTGCAGTCCACGCGTGACTGGGCCGCGCACATCGAGAAGGACTTCGGCCGCGTGGACGGCGTGGTCCACCTCGTGGGCGGCTGGCGCGGCAGCGAGACCTTCATCAAGACCAGTCTCGACGACTGGGACTTCCTGGAGCTGCTCCTGATCCGCACCGTGCAGCACACCTCGCTGGCCTTCTTCGAGGCCCTGCAGCGCAGCGAACGCGGACGGTATCTGCTGATCAGCGCCGCCGGCGCCACGAAGCCGACCGCGGGCAACGCCTCGTACGCCGCCGCCAAGGCCGCCGCCGAGGCCTGGACGCTCGCGCTGGCCGACGCCTTCCGCAAGGCGGGGGGCCCCGAGGGCCCGACGTCCGCCGCTGCCATCCTGGTGGTGAAGGCGCTGGTGCACGACGCGATGCGCGCCGAGCGACCCAACGCGAAGTTCGCGGGCTTCACCGACGTCAAGGACCTGGCCGAAGCCGTCGTGGGTGTCTGGGACAAGCCCGCCGCCGAAGTGAACGGAAACCGTCTGTGGCTCACCGAGAAGCCGTGAACCCGCCGAAGACCGACGCGCGCCGCCATCACGACCCGGAAGTCCGTGGTTTCGCCAGCGACAACTACGCCGGCGCCCACCCGGAGGTGCTCGCCGCCCTGGCCCTGGCCAACGGCGGGCACCAGGTCTCGTACGGCGAGGACGCGTACACCGAGAACCTCCAGAACGTCGTCCGCAGCCACTTCGGCGCCACGGCCGAGGCGTTCCCGGTCTTCAACGGCACCGGCGCGAACGTCGTCGCCCTCCAGGCGGTCACCGACCGCTGGGGCGCGGTGATCTGCGCCGAGAGCGCGCACATCAACGTCGACGAGTGCGGGGCTCCCGAACGGGTCGGTGGCCTGAAGCTGCTCACCGTTCCGACGCCCGACGGCAAGCTCACCCCCGAGCTGATCGATCGGCAGGCGTTCGGCTGGGACGACGAGCACCGCGCGATGCCCCAGGTCGTCTCCCTCGCCCAGACCACCGAACTGGGAACGGCCTACACGCCGGACGAGATACGCGCCATCTGCGAGCACGCCCACGCGCACGGCATGAAGGTGCACGTGGACGGCTCCCGGCTGGCCAACGCCGCCGCCACCCTGGACGTGCCGATGCGGACGTTCACCGACGCCGCCGGCGTCGACCTCTTCTCCCTGGGCGGCACGAAGAACGGCGCCCTGTTCGGCGAGGCCGTCGTGGTCCTGAACCAGGACGCCGTCAGCCACATGAAGCATCTGCGCAAGCTGTCCATGCAGCTCGCCTCCAAGATGCGCTTCGTGTCGGTGCAGCTGGAGGCCCTGTTCGCCAGGGACCTGTGGCTGCGCAACTCCCGGCACTCCAACGAGATGGCCCAGCGCCTCGCCGAGGGCGTCCGCGCCGTGCACGGGGTGGAGATCCTCTACCCCGTGCAGTCCAACGCGGTGTTCGCCCGTCTGCCGCACGAGGTGACCGAGCGGCTGCAGAAGCGGTTCCGCTTCTACTTCTGGGACGAGGCGGCGGGCGACGTCCGCTGGATGTGCGCCTTCGACACGACCGAGGAGGACGTGGACACGTTCGTGGCGGCACTCAAGGAGGAGATGGCCCGCTGACCCGTATCGTTCGTCAGTTGACGACGATCTCCGCGGTGTTGTTGCCCAGGTCCGGGTGGAACTGATGCTCAGCTCGGGATCGTCGTTGGCGGCGCCCACACCGAGCGAGGCGACCCAGGCCGGGCCGTCGTTGTGCACGGTGACGCGGGCGGTCAGGGTGTCACCGGCGGCTCCGCCGACCGTGCTGCCGGTGAGCCTCAGATCGGCGGTGTTGCGGGCGTGGAGATTGACCGTCCCGTAGTTGTCCTGCGGATCGATGTCGGGCTCGGAGACGGCGGCCACGGGGCGCAGGTCGAGCTCGGCGTCCGTGCCCCGGGCGGCGCCTCGGGCATCGCGCGCATGTCGCAGACCGCCTTGACCTCAGGCTCGGGCACGCAGTTCGTGGGCCAGGACACCACCGTCGGCGTCCGCGCCGGGCAGCACCGTCTCGTACGGGGCGTTGCTCCACAGCTCGTTCTGCGCGGCGTGCGCGGGCCCGGCTCCCGACTCCGGCCGCCGCCGGGGCGCAGCAGGCCACCGCGGCGCCGAGCAGGCGGGATGAGTCCCTCAGATTGCGTGCAGATGTATGAATATGCGGAAGCATGAAAAAGAATTGCCCGTAGGCAGTCTCGGCTCCTAGAGTCCTTCCGCATGCGGCTGATTCAAGAAAACCCAGACGTCTCCGCTTACTTGGACGCTGACGAGGTCATCGACCATCACCACCCCCGCGTGCGCGAGACCGCCGCGAGGCTCGCCGAAGGCGTCGCGGACTCGTATGAGTATGCGCGGGTGGCATTCGAATTCGTACGCGACACCATCCCGCACTCGCAGGACTCGGGCGATCTCCGTGTCACCTGGCGCGCTTCGGATGTCCTGGAACAGCGCACCGGCATCTGCTACGCCAAGGCGCACGCGCTCGCGGCGCTGCTACGGGCCGAGGACATCCCGACCGCGCTGTGCTACCAGGAGCTGGAGGTGGTGCACGGTCTGGTCGCCGTGCGGTTCGACGGCGCGTGGCACCGGCAGGACCCCCGGGGCAACAAGCAGGGGGTGGACGCCCGGTTCTCCCTGGACGGCGAGCGGCTCGCCTTCACGCCCGATTCGGCGTCCGGGGAAACGGACTGCCCGGTTCTGTACGCCGCGCCTCACCCGGTGGTGCTCGGAGCCCTCACATCGGCCCGTGACCGGCCCCACTTGTGGGAGACGCTCCCCACGGCGCTTTGAGGCACCTGTCAGTGCGCTTCCGCCGCCCGCACCTGCTCCGGCGTCGGAGCCGTGCCGCCCAGGTGAGCCGGCATCCACCAGGTGTCCTCGGGGCCCTTCGGGCGTACGGGGTAGGCGCGCTGGGCGGCCTCGAGGAGTTCCTGGACGCGCTCGCGCAGCTGACGCGTGATCGCGCCCGCGTACTTGTCGCGGGAGGCCTCGATCGCCTCGCCGACCCGGATCGTGATGGGGATGTGGCTGCGCTTGAAGTTGCGGGGGTGCCCCTTCGTCCACAGCCGCTGCGTGCCCCACACCGCCATCGGGATCAGCGGGACGCCGGCCTCCTGCGCCATGCGCGCGGCGCCCGACTTGAAGCTCTTCAGTGTGAACGACTGCGAGATGGTGGCCTCCGGGAAGACCCCGACGATCTCGCCCGACCGCAGCGAGTCCAGGGCGTGCGCGTAGGCCGTCTCGCCCTGCTTGCGGTCCACGGGGATGTGCTTCATGCCGCGCATCAGCGGGCCGGAGACCCGGTGCCGGAACACGGACTCCTTCGCCATGAAGCGCACCAGGCGCTTCTGCGGCAGGGCCGCCAGGCCGTCGAAGACGAAGTCCAGGTAGCTGATGTGATTGCTCACCAGCACGGCGCCGCCCGAGCGCGGGATGTTCTCCGAACCCTGGAGGTCGATCTTGAGGTCCCACACCTTGAACAGCGTGCGGGCGAAACCGACGACGGGACGGTAGACGAGCTCTGCCATGGGCGGGTCGGACCCTTCCTGCTCTGCCTGGGAAGGGATTCCCAGCGGAAAGTTACGGAGCCGTAGGTTTACGGCTTGTCGCAGATCGTGCCCGAAGAACGGCCGGGTAGCCAGTCCTCGTGCCCGCCGGGGAGGAGATTCTCGTCACGTCGCCCGTGTGACCCCACCTCGTGCTTTTACGCCCTTATTACTCCGCGCGTACCGCCACCCGGCGCACGAGCAGGTACAACTCGCAGCCCAGGCAGTACCCGAACGCCGCATTGAGGAAGGCCGCCGCGAGCGCCGCGCCGGTAGCCGCGAGTCCCAGCCAACCGGGCCCCAGCGTGTAGCCGACGAGCCCGAGTGCGGCGAAGAGCAGTCCCACCGCCTGGGCGAAACGCGGCGGTTCGGGCGCCTCGAAGTCGGTCGGCGGTCCGAGCCGCGGCCGTACGGCCTTCCGGAACAGCAGGCCGTACGGCGACCGGCTCACCCCGCCCGCCGTGCCGAGCAGGAACGCCAGCGTCTGCCAGGCCAGCAGCCACGCGCTCCCCGTGACCAGAACGACCGCCAGGACGACGGCCGTCACGGCCGCGCCGAAACGCGGCCCTCTCGCATCGATGTCCATAGGAACCAAGCATTCCGCAACGCGGCCCCGTTGGGAGGGCGGGAATCTTTGCGGTCTCGTGAACGCTTGAATCAGGTGATGACCGGACTGGTGGTGTGTGTCCTGGTGCTCGCGGCGGCGAGCGCCTTCGGAGTGCTGCAACGGCGGCGGAGCGGGAGAGTAAGGGTGCGCGGGCGGGACGACGGCAAGCGGCTCGGTGCGGCGGAACTGGGCGCGGAACTCGGCGAACGGGCGACGCTCGTCCAGTTCTCCAGCGCGTTCTGCGCGCCCTGCCGGGCGACCCGGCGGGTTCTCGGAGAGGTCGCGGGCGTGGTCCCGGGCGTGACCCACGTCGAGATCGACGCCGAGGCCCAGCTGGACCTCGTACGACGGCTGGACATCCTCAAGACCCCGACCGTGCTGGTCCTCGACGCCGACGGCCGGGTGGTGCGGCGGGCCACCGGACAGCCGCGCAAGGCCGATGTGATCGCCGCGCTGGGGGAGGCGGTGTGAGGTCCCGGCGCATGTGAGGGCGTTCAGTGAGCCATCTCCCACATCACGAAACGAACTTGACTGTGCACACCATTTATCGTCAGCCTGACCCCATGCCTTCGGACCTCCTCGCCACGCCCGACCTTCTGCGCTCGGTCTTCCGGCGGCACGCGGCGGGGGTCGCCGTGATCACCGCTCGTGGCGACACCGGTCCGGTGGGCTTCACCGCCACCTCCCTCGCCTCCGTCTCCGCCGAACCGCCCCTGCTCTCCTTCGGCGTCGGTACCGGCTCCTCCAGCTGGCCCGCGATCGCGGCGACCGATCATGTCGGCGTCCACATCCTCGGCGAGCACCAGCAGGAGCTGGCCGCCACCTTCGCCCGCAACGGAGCCGACCGCTTCGCTCCGCCCACAGCCTGGCGGGAGGGGCCCGAGGGCGTTCCCCTGCTCGACGGCGTGCTGGCCTGGCTGGTGGCCCGGGTCGTCGCCCGCGTGCCCGCCGGAGACCACCGGCTCGTGCTCGCCGAGGTCCTGCACGGGGACCCCACGGGCGAAGGCCGTCCGCTCCTCTACCACCAGGGGCGTTTCCGGAGACTGCCCGACTGAGGGGCGTACCCCCCGGGCTGCGGGACCGTCGAGTTCCGGTTACGCTGCGTTGCGAAGGTCACAGTTCAAAGCGCTTGCTTAGCGGGAACGAACTAGGTGTACTGACGAGTAATATTTCGCTCGGAGCGTGGGTCGCCCCGACCGGAATCGGCCGCTTGAGGCGCCTATGCTGCCTGCAAGTAGGCAGCCGAGAAATGACGATGCAGTAGGAGAGCCGGCGTGAGCTTGAGGATCGTTGTCACTGTGAAGTACGTGCCCGACGCCACTGGCGACCGGCACTTCGCCGATGACCTGACCGTCGACCGGGACGACGTGGACGGTCTGCTCTCCGAGCTCGACGAGTACGCGGTCGAGCAGGCGCTGCAGATCTCCGAGAACTCCGACGACGACGTGGAGATCACCGTTCTGACGGTGGGCCCCGAGGACGCCAAGGACGCCCTGCGCAAGGCGCTGTCCATGGGCGCCGACAAGGCGATCCACGTCGAGGACGACGACATCCACGGCACCGACGCCATCGGCACCTCCCTGGTCCTGGCCAAGGCCGTCGAGAAGGCCGGCTACGACCTGGTCATCTCCGGTATGGCCTCCACCGACGGCACCATGGGCGTCGTCCCCGCGCTGCTCGCCGAGCGTCTGGGCGTCCCGCAGGTCACCCTGCTCTCCGAGGTGTCGGTGGCGGACGGCACGGTCAAGGGCCGCCGCGACGGCGACGCCGCCTCGGAGAACCTGGAGGCGTCCCTGCCGGCGGTCGTGTCGGTGACCGACCAGTCGGGCGAGGCCCGTTACCCCTCCTTCAAGGGCATCATGGCGGCCAAGAAGAAGCCGGTGGAGTCCTGGGACCTGTCCGACCTGGACCTGGAGGCCGAGGAGGTCGGTCTGGAGGGCGCCTACACCACGGTCGACAACGCGGCCGAGCGTCCCGCCCGTACCGCGGGCACGATCGTCAAGGACGAAGGCGAGGGCGGCAAGCAGCTCGCTGAGTTCCTCGCGGGCCAGAAGTTCATCTGAGCCCGGCATTCGCTGACCGCCCCTCATCTTTCGCAAGCAGGAGAGAAGAAGTCCCATGGCTGAAGTTCTCGTCTACGTCGACCACGTGGACGGCGCCGTCCGCAAGCCCACCCTGGAGCTGCTGACCCTGGCCCGCCGCATCGGCGAGCCGGTCGCCGTCGCGCTGGGCAACGGCGCCGCAGACACCGCCGCCACGCTCGCCGAGCACGGCGCGGTCAAGGTCCTCACCCACGAGGCCGCCGAGTACGCCGACTACCTGGTCGTACCGAAGGTGGACGCCCTCCAGGCCGCGCACGAGGCCGTGTCCCCGGCCGCCGTGCTGGTGCCGTCCTCCGCCGAGGGCAAGGAGATCGCCGCGCGTCTGGCGCTGCGCATCGGCTCGGGCATCATCACCGACGCCGTCGACCTGGAGGCCGGCGACGAGGGCCCGGTGGCCACCCAGTCGGTGTTCGCCGCGTCCTTCACCACCAAGTCCCGTGTCTCCAAGGGCACCCCGGTCATCACGGTCAAGCCCAACAGCGCGGCCGTGGAGGCCGCCCCGGCCGCCGGCGCGGTCGAGGCGCTGTCCGTGACCTTCTCCGCGCAGGCCACCGGCACCAAGGTCACCGGCCGCACGCCGCGTGAGTCGACGGGCCGTCCGGACCTGACCGAGGCCGCGATCGTGGTCTCCGGCGGCCGTGGCGTCAACGGCGCGGAGAACTTCGCGATCATCGAGGCGCTCGCCGACTCCCTCGGCGCGGCCGTGGGTGCCTCGCGTGCCGCGGTGGACGCGGGCTGGTACCCGCACACCAACCAGGTCGGCCAGACCGGCAAGTCCGTGTCGCCGCAGCTGTACATCGCCTCCGGCATCTCCGGGGCGATCCAGCACCGCGCCGGCATGCAGACCTCGAAGACCATCGTCGCGATCAACAAGGACGCCGAGGCTCCGATCTTCGACCTCGTCGACTACGGCATCGTCGGCGACCTCTTCGACGTAGTCCCGGCCCTCACCGAGGAGATCAAGACCCGCAAGGGCTGATCGAATCCGGATGCAGAAGACCCCCGTGACCGCGCGAACGGTCACGGGGGTCTCTTTTCATCCCAGGGTCATCGAGGCCTGCACCGGCAGATGGTCGCTCGGGTACGTCCCGTCCACGGAGTAGGTGTTCATCCCGGCCCAGTGCGTGGTCACCCCGGGCGTGGTGAGGATCCAGTCGATGCGCCGCCCGCCGGGCCTGGGCGTCCGGTAGCCGTGGTGCGTCCCGTACGCCGGCCCCCGCGAGGCCGCCGCGTCCCAGGCGTCCACCAGCCCGATGTCCAGCATGAGGTCGTACACCCGGTTGTCGCGCGCGGCCGCGTTGAAGTCACCGGTGACGATGACCGGCAGCGACCGGTCCCACCCGGCGATCGTCTTGCCGATGAGCCCCGCCGAGCGTTCCCGGGCGTACTGGCTGACGCTGTCGAGGTGGGTGTTGAGGACGTAGAACTCCCGTCCCCCGTCGGCGAGATCGGCGAAACGGACCCAGGTCACCATGCGCAGCCAGTCCGCGCCCCAGGTGTTCGAGGCGATCGTGTACGGGGTGTCGGACAGCCAGAAATGATCGAACTCGATCGGCTCGAGTCTGCGTGTGTCGTAGAAGACGGCCATGAACTCGTCCTTGCTGCCCCCTCCGCGTCCGGTGCCGATCCAGTCGTGGTGCCCGCCGAGATCCTTCTCGATCGCGCGCACTTGTCGGTAGAGCCCTTCCTGGGTGCCGATGAGGTGCGGTCGCTCGCGGCGCAGCAGTTCTCGCATCACCGGCCGGCGCACTTCCCAGCGCGGCGTCCTGTCGACGACGGTCCCGAAGCGCACGTTGAACGTCATGACGTCCAGGGCGCCCGGGTGCTCGTCGGCCGAAGCGCGCTGTGTGGGGCCCGCGGTGGTGAGCAGCGGTCCCGCGATGGCGGCGGCCGCCGCTGCCTTGAGCCCGTGGCGGCGCGTCACTCCGACCTCGTTCGGCACGTGGTCTCCCTCCCCTTGCGCGTCAGCATGAAGCTTGCCTTCTGGATACGGAAGAAGAGGGCGGGTTGGCAGTGACCAAGGGTGAAGGATGGGGAATCCCACTTCAAGAGGGTGTTGACCTAAGCGAAGATCGACAGTTAGCTTCGTCATACGGATTATTGATTCCGCTGTACGGAAAATGGAGGGTGCGGGATGGGGCAGGGCCGGCAGGAGAAGGTGGCGACGAGCCTCGCGGGCGCCGTCAGCGAGGAGATCAGCACCTCCCTCGCGGCGGTCGACGCCGAACTGGAGCGCCGCTACCCCGGAGACCCCGGCACCCGTCAGCCCGTCCACACCGTCTACGTCCCCGGCGACGTCTTCGCCGCCGACACGATCCGCGCCTGGGGCGACCGTGCCCTGGCGGCCCTCGACGAACACGCACCGGACGCCGCGTCCTTCGCCGCCGTGCTCGGCCTCGCCGAGGAACTCGCCGAGCCCGTCCACGCGCGCGTGCGCGCCAAGCTGGAGCGCGAGCCGGTCGAGGACCTGCGCGTCGACTTCGAGGACGGCTACGGCAACCGCCCCGACGCCGAGGAGGACGAGGCCGCGGCCCGCGCCGCCCGCCTGATCGCGGAGGCGTACGAGGAGCGCACCGCGGCCCCGTACATGGGCATCCGGATGAAGTGCATGGAGGCGCCCGTACGCGACCGGGGCATCCGTACCCTCGACATCTTCCTCACCGGCCTGATGGAGGCCGGCGGCCTGCCCCGCGGGCTGGTGCTCACCCTGCCCAAGGTGACCTACGCCGAGCAGGTCACCGCCATGGCACGACTGCTGGACGCCTTCGAGAAGACCCACGGCCTGGAGCCCGGCCGGATCGGCTTCGAGATCCAGATCGAGACCAGCCAGTCCATCCTCGCCGCCGACGGCACCGCCACCGTCGCCCGCATGATCCAGGCCGCCGAGGGCCGCGCCACCGGCCTGCACTACGGCACCTTCGACTACAGCGCCTGCCTCGGCGTCTCCGCCGCCCACCAGGCCAGTGACCACCCCGCCGCCGACCACGCCAAGGCCGTCATGCAGGTCGCGGCGGCCGGCACCGGCGTCCGCGTCTCGGACGGCTCCACCAACGTGCTGCCCGTCGGCCCCACCGAGAAGGTGCACGCGGCCTGGCGCCTGCACTACGGCCTCACCCGCCGCGCCCTGGCCCGGGCCTACTACCAGGGCTGGGACATGCACCCCGGCCACATCCCGACCCGGTACGCGGCCGTCTTCGCCTTCTACCGCGAGGGCTACGAGCAGGCCGCCGCCCGCCTCGCCCGCTACGCCAACCGCACCGGCGGCGACGTCATGGACGAACCCGCCACCGCCAAGGCCCTCAGCGGCTACCTGCTGCGCGGCCTGGACTGCGGCGCCCTCGACATCGGCGAGGTCGCCCGGCTGACCGGCCTGACCCGCGCCGACCTGGAGGGCTTCGCGACGCCCAGGCGGGCGGACCTGACGGCGTCCTCCTGACCGCGTCGCTGTGACAGGGCCGGCACGTACCGGCCCTGTCACAGCCGTCACCGCGGGCTTACATCGTCATCGCCGCCCCGTACTCTGTACGCCACGTACTGACGTGTCGGTGGATCCAGTGGTGTCACAGGAACGGGGCAGCGGTGTCAACGGGGGAGTACGGGCAGACCGACGGGGCCGGTCGGCTGCTGGCAGGCCGTTATCGCGTCACGGGCCGGCTGGGACGCGGCGGCATGGGCATCGTCTGGAAGGCCGTCGACGAGGTCCTCGGCCGTGAGGTCGCCGTCAAGGAACTGCGCACCTACACCGACGTGGCCGGCCCCGAACTGGCCGCTCTGCGACTGCGGATGCAGCGCGAGGCGCGTGCGGCGGCCCGGGTGCGCCACCCCGGCGTCATCGCCGTGCACGACATCGCGGAGGTCGACGGCCGGCCTCTCATCGTCATGGAACTGGTCGACGGGCCGTCCCTGGACGACGTCCTGCGGGAGCGCGGCACCCTGGACTCGGGCGAGGCGGCCGGGATCGGCGCCAAGGTCATGGACGCGCTGTCCGCCGCCCACCGGGCGGGCGTCCTGCACCGTGACGTGAAGCCCGGCAACATCCTGCTCGACCGCTCGGGCCGCGTCGTCCTCACCGACTTCGGCATCGCCACCATGGACGATCCGGGCGACGGTTCGGCCACCCACCTCACCCGCAGCGGCGAACTCGTCGGCTCCCTCGACTACCTGGCCCCCGAGCGCGCCCAGGGCGCCGACCCGGGCCCCGCCTCCGACATCTGGGCCCTGGGCGCCACGCTGTACGCGGCCGTCGAGGGGGCCTCGCCCTTCCGCCGTACGTCCACGTTCTCGACGCTCACGGCGATCGTCACCGACCCGCTGCCGGAGCCCGAGCGGGCCGGCCCTCTCGGCCCCGTCCTCCAGCGGCTGATGGACAAACGCCCCGAGGCCCGCCCGGAGGCCGACCAGGCCCGAGAGCTGCTCCAGTCGGTGGCCGACTCGGACGGTACGGACACGCCGACCTCCGCGCTGCGAGAAGCTGCGGCGTCGCCCGCGCCCTCGCCTCCACGCCCGGACACGGAGCGCAGTGTTCCGGCGGTGCCGCCGGGGTTCGGGCCACCGCTGAACGTCCAGCCGGGCACCGCCGGCTCTCCTGCCGGTGCGGGGACGGGCCCCTACGGCTCGGGACCCGCTTGGCCCGACTTCGGACCGTCCGACCCGGGCGGTACCGCCGCTCCGGGCGCCTCCGCTCCCACGGGCCCGGTGGACTCCGGCCGCCTGCCCCGCCGTAGGTCCCGCGTGCTGCTCGCGGCCGCGGCCGCCACCGTCGTTCTCGCCGCAGCCGGAGTCACGGCCGCCGTGCTCAGCCACTCCGGCGACAAGGAAGCGGGCTCCCGGGATGGCGCCGCCCGTACCGACGCCGCGGCCTCCTCGGATCCCGGCCGCACCGACGACGGCTCGAACGCCCCCCGGCCCACCCAGCAGGGCGACGAGAAGGGCAAGGCCCCGTCCGGGAAGCCCGGCGACAAGAAGGACCCCGCGCCCACCGGCGGGGCGGACACCCCGGCCCCCGCCAAGTCCCCCGGCGGCACGAGCGAGACCTCGGGCACCTCCGGCGGCAACGACACCGGAGGCGGTTCCGGGGAGGGCGGGACGGGCGGCACTCCGACCACCCCGGCCCCCGAACCGGCCTGCCACGCCATCGGCGGCGGCAAGTACAACTGCCAGGTCTGGAAGACCGCCGACTCCTACACCGCCTCCGGCACCAAGGTCGGTGTCCTCAAGGCGGGCACCAACTACTTCTACTGCCAGCAGAACCTGGGCCGCCGCGAGACCGACGGCCGGTGGACCAACGTCTGGTGGGCGAAGACCGACGACGACAGCGGCAACACGAACGTCTGGGTCAGCGACGTCTACGTCAAGGGCGGGGACAACGACGGCCCGGTCCCCGGGCTCCCGGTCTGCTGAGACCCCGTCAGCCCGGAATCGACGTACCGCTCCAGGCCGGAGGCGGCCACCAGCTTCTCCTCGATGAACAGCCGTGTGCCCCGATCGCACAACCGCCGGTCACCGCGGGCCCGCGCGCTGAACTCCTCGGGCACCACGCCGAAGAGCTCCCTGAAGCGCGGCAGGCCGGAGAGCAGCTCGGTGAGCAGCTCCCGCTGGCCCGGGTGGGTGCGCGGCGCGCCGGTTCCGTCGTGCAGGACCCCGTGCCGGTTGACGTACGCGTACGCGCCGGGCAGCCGGGTGCCGTCCGCGAGGTCGATCCGCACATCGGGCGCGGGCAGCCAGGCCCGGTTGAAGTTGCCGCTGGGCACGGGCGCGCCCTCGCTCGCGTCGATCACCGCGAGCTGCTCGTCGTCGAGCCAGAGGACGAACAGCTCCCGCACCACGCCCGGGGCACTGACCGGCGAGGCGGACATGTACCCCATGCGGCTCACGTGCGCCGAGACGCCCGCGTCGACGCCCGTCACCCGGGCCCGCACCATCGGGAGCGGGGACCTGATCCCGAACTCGGCCATCTTGTGCCGCAGTTGCCCCGGGCTGGCGTTGGATCCGATGGCCAGGACCGGCGTGCGGTCCTCGTACACGAGCTGATCCAGCGGCAGGAAGCAGTCACCGTCGAGGAGCCCGGAGCCGGCCGGCCACGCGCCGGGATACAGCAGCGGATGCTCGCGCGGCGCCTCGGCCAGGCCGAGTGCCCGCAGCGTGCGATCGGTGAGGTGATCCATGGGGCGCTCAGTCCGCCGGGGGCAGTTCGCCGGAGCCGCGGGTGATCAGCCGGGTCGGCAGTTCGACGCGCTCGGGGGCGATCTGGGTGCCGTCGAGCTGGCGGAAGAGACGTTCCGCCGCGGTGCGGCCGATGACCGCCGCGTCCTGGGCGACGACCGTGACGCCCGGCTGCAGGAGGTCGGCCAGCTCGATGTCGTCGAAGCCGACCAGGGCGACGCGCCGGGCGTGCTCGGCGAGGACACGGATCACGGTGACCGTCACCCGGTTGTTGGCCGTGAAGATCGCGGTGACCGGGTCCGGCCCGGACAGCATCTCCTCGGCCGCCCCGCGCACCCGCTCGGGGTCGGTGACGCCGAGGGACATCCACGAGTCCGCCACCGGTATGCCCGCGTCCTCCATCGCGGCCCGGTAGCCGCGCAGCCGCTCGGCGGCGGTGTGGATGCGGGGCATGTCGCCGATGAAGCCGATCCGGCGGTGCCCGTGCGCGATGAGATGCGCGACGCCGCCGCGGGCTCCGCCGAAGTTGTCCGACAGGACCACGTCGGCGTCGATGTACCCGGCCGGCCGGTCCACGAACACCGTGGCGACGCCCGCCTTGAGCTCCGGTTCCAGATACCGGTGGTCGTCACCGGCCGGGATCACCACAAGACCGTCCACTCGCCGCGCGCACAGGGCCAGCACCAGCTCCTGCTCGCGCTCCGGGTCCTCGGCGCTGGAGCCGTTGATCAGCAGGGCGCCGTGCGCGCGGGCCACCTCCTCGACCGAGCGGCTCAGCGGCCCGTAGAACGGGTCCGCGAGGTCCTCCAGGACCAGGCCGATGCTGGCCGTACGGCCCTTGCGCAGCACCCGCGCGCTGTCGTTGCGCCGGAAACCGAGGGCGTCGATCGCCTCCTGGACCCGCCGCTCCGTCTCCGGGGTGACCCCCGGCTCCCCGTTCACCACCCGGGAGACCGTCTTGAGCCCGACTCCGGCGCGTGCCGCGACGTCCTTCATGGTCGGCCTGGTGCCGTAGCGCGTTGCGGATCGGAGGGGGGTCTGGGGCACGGTGCGGTGTCCTGTCCTGTCGTCCACGGGGGTGCGTCGATCCTGGGTTTGTATGAGGATGTGGCGTCGAGCATAGAGCCTGGACAACGTTGTCAGGCTCGGGGGAGACTGTCCACCGCGATTCGATTCCCAGTATTTCTCAGTACGTCTCGACGTTCTTTCTCATGGTTGACGGGGAGATCCGACACTGATGCACACCGACCTCGTGGCCGCGCTCGACATCGGCGGCACCAAGATCGCCGGCGCTCTGGTGGACGGCCACGGCCGGATCCTGGTCCGCGCCCAGCGGCCGACGCCCGCCCGGGAGGACGGCGACACCGTGATGCGGGCCGTGGAGGCGGTGCTCGGCGAGCTCACCGTGTCGCCGCTGTGGGAGCGCGCCACGGCCGTGGGCATCGGCAGTGCCGGGCCCGTGGACGCCTCGGCGGGCACGGTGAGCCCGGTGAACGTGCCCGGCTGGCGCGGCTACCCGCTCGTCGGCCGCGTCCGGGCCGTGGCCGGAGACCTGCCCGTGGAGCTGATCGGCGACGGTGTGGCGATCACGGCGGCCGAACACTGGCAGGGCGCCGCCCGCGGCCACGACAACGCGCTGTGCATGGTCGTCTCCACGGGTGTCGGCGGAGGCCTGGTGCTCGGCGGACGACTGCACCCCGGGCCCACCGGCAACGCCGGCCATATCGGCCACATCAGCGTGGACCTCGACGGTGATCCGTGCCCGTGCGGCTCGCACGGCTGCGTCGAGCGCATCGCGAGCGGTCCCAACATCGCCCGGCGCGCCCTGGAGAACGGCTGGCGGCCCGGCCCCGACGGTGACACCTCCGCCGCCGCGGTGGCCGCCGCCGCCAGGTCCGGGGACCCGGTGGCCGTCGCCTCCTTCGAGCGTGCCGCCCAGGCTCTGGCCGCCGGGATCGCCGCCACGGCGACCCTCGTGGAGATCGACATAGCGGTGATCGGCGGGGGAGTGGGCAAGGCGGGCGACGTCCTCTTCGCCCCTCTGCGCAAGGCTCTGAGCGCCTACGCGACCCTGTCCTTCGTCCGGCAGCTGACCGTGGCACCGGCCCAGATGGGCACCGACGCCGGACTGGTGGGTGCCGCCGCGGCGGCGCTCGCGAAGCGGCCGGACGCGGCCGCCGCTGGGGTGTGAGCACGGGCGGGAACGTTCAGGCGGTGGGGCCGGGCCGCCTCCCGGGCCCCACCCGTCCCTGAGCCGGAGGGAACCACTCCGCCCGGCGCGGCATCTGGCCCGGTGTGAGTGCCGGGATGACGTTCTTCGGGCTGGTCTTCATGGGCGGGTGGGCGGCCGCCCTCGGGGCGCTGGTGTTCACCGTCGTCACGCTGGTGCGTGTCCGGGAGCGGGACTGGGTGCGCCGCCAAGGGCACCCCGCGGTACGGCTGCTGCTGCCGACGCCCCAGTTCCGGCGCTTCGACGTGGCGCTCGCCGTGACGGCCCTCCTGGCCGACCTGTGGTTCGTGTCGGCGATCCTCGTGTTCGGGGCGGACGGCGTCTTCACCGAGGACTGGATGGGCTATCCGGGCATGGTCGACTCCACCGGGCGGGGATACCAGGCCGCGGTCGTGAGCGCGCTGCGCAGCACGGCGTGGTGGACCTGCGGGATCGCGGTGCTCGGCCGCTGCTGGATCACGGCCGGCGTGCAGATGTGCCTCCTGCCGCTCGCGGCCTGGTGGATCGGCACGTTCGACACGTACTTCACCTGACGGGCTCCGATCCGGGACACCGGCTTTTCCCTCCGAAATCGTCCGAATATCCGTGCGATGTGACACGATCCGGCATGTGACCAGCAGACCCACCTCGGAACAGCGCCTGCGTGACCTCGCGCGTCTGCGCCGGGTCAAGGACCGGATCGACCGGGAGTACGCGCAGCCGCTGGACGTGGAGGCGCTGGCCCGGGGTGTGCACATGTCGGCCGGGCATCTCAGCCGCGAGTTCCGGCAGGCGTACGGCGAGTCGCCGTACAGCTACCTCATGACGCGGCGCATCGAGCGCGCGATGGCCCTGCTGCGCCGGGGCGACCTCAGCGTCACCGAGGTGTGTTTCGCGGTCGGTTGCTCGTCGCTGGGCACCTTCAGCACCCGCTTCACGGAGCTGGTCGGCATGCCGCCCAGCGCCTACCGGCGCGAGGCGGCGCGGGCCACCGCGGGGATCCCGTCGTGCGTGGCGAAGCAGGTCACCAGACCGGTCAGGAATCGAGAAGCGCCCGCCCCGAGCCGAAACTAGCGTGGTGGCCATGGACCTCAACATTCACGCCAGTTTCCTGCCGCACGACGACCCGGACGCCGCTCTGGCGTTCTACCGCGACACCCTCGGCTTCGAAGTCCGGGGCGACGTCGGGTACGAGGGCATGCGCTGGATCACGGTCGGTCCCGTCGGCCAGCCCGGCACCAGCATCGTCCTGCATCCGCCGGCCGCCGACCCGGGCATCACCGAGGACGAGGGCCGCACCATCGCCGAGATGATGGCCAAGGGCACCTACGCGAGCATCGTCCTGGCCACCACCGACGTCGACGGCACCTTCGAGCGGCTCCAGGCGGGCGACGCCGAGGTGGTCCAGGAGCCGGTCGACCAGCCCTACGGCGTCCGCGACTGCGCCTTCCGCGATCCCGCGGGCAACATGATCCGCATCCAGCAGCTCAAGCCGTGATGCCGTAGCGGCGCCTCACAGACCACATCCCCCGCACCTCCCGGTTCGGTGCGGGGGACGGAACGTCCGAGCGACAGATGGAGACACGATGAGCAAGGCCACGACGACGGACAGACGGTCGCCCGGGCCGCACGCCGCCGACAGCCATGACGTGATCCGCGTGCACGGTGCGCGCGAGAACAACCTCAAGGATGTCAGCATCGAGATTCCGAAGCGCAGGCTCACGGTGTTCACGGGCGTCTCCGGCTCGGGCAAGAGCTCGCTGGTGTTCGACACGATCGCCGCGGAGTCGCAGCGGCTGATCAACGAGACGTACAGCGCCTTCCTCCAGGGCTTCATGCCGAACCTGGCCCGGCCCGAGGTCGATGTGCTGGACGGGCTGACCACCGCGATCACCGTCGACCAGCAGCGCATGGGCTCCGACCCGCGCTCCACCGTCGGCACCGCCACCGACGCCAACGCGATGCTGCGCATCCTCTTCAGCCGGCTCGGCACCCCGCACATCGGCCCGCCCGGCGCGTTCTCCTTCAACGTCGCCACGGTCTCGGCGAGCGGCGGCATCACGGTCGACCGGGGTGCCGACAAGACCAAGACGCAGAAGGTGACCTTCAGCCGCACCGGCGGCATGTGCACGCACTGCGAGGGCCGGGGCAAGGTCTCCGACATCGACCTCACCCAGCTGTTCGACGACTCCAAGTCGCTCTCCGAGGACCCGTTCACCATCCCCACCTACACCGGCGACGGCTGGGTGGTGCGCGTCATCGCCGAGTCGGGCTTCTTCGACAAGGAGAAGCCGATCCGCGAGTACACCAAGAAGGAGCGGCACGACTTCCTGTACCGCGAGCCGACCAAGGTGAAGATCAACGGCGTCAACCTCACCTACGAGGGGCTGATCCCGAAGATCCAGAAGACCTTCCTCGCCAAGGACCGCGAGTCGATGCAGCCGCACATCCGGGCCTTCGTGGACCGGGCGGTCACTTTCACCGAGTGCCCCGAGTGCGACGGCACCCGGCTCAGCGAGCTGGTCCGCTCCTCCAGGATCGGCAAGGTCAACATCGCCGACGCCTGCGCGATGGAGATCCGCGACCTGGCCGAATGGGCCCGCGGGATCGAGGATCCCTCGGTGGCCCCGCTGCTCGCCAAGCTCCGGCACACCCTGGACTCGTTCGTGGAGATCGGCCTCGGCTATCTCTCGCTCGACCGTGCCTCGGGCACGCTCTCCGGCGGCGAGGCGCAGCGCACCAAGATGATCCGGCACCTCGGCTCCTCGCTCACCGACGTCACCTACGTCTTCGACGAGCCGACCATCGGACTGCACCCCCATGACATCCAGCGGATGAACAACCTGCTGCTGCGGCTGCGCGACAAGGGCAACACGGTGCTCGTCGTGGAGCACAAGCCGGAGACGATCGCCATCGCCGACCATGTCGTGGACCTCGGCCCCAGCGCCGGCACGGCCGGTGGCACCGTCTGCTTCGAGGGCACCCTGGAGGGGCTGCGCAGGAGCGCCACCGTCACCGGCCGCCATCTCGGCGACCGGGCGGCGCTGAAGGAGACGGTCCGCAAACCCACCGGCACGCTCGCGATCCGCGGCGCGACGGCGAACAACCTCCAGAACGTCGACGTCGACATCCCGCTCGGCGTGCTCACCGTCGTCACCGGCGTCGCCGGCTCCGGCAAGAGTTCGCTCGTGCACGGCTCGATCCCCACCGAGGAGGGCGTGGTGTCGGTCGACCAGACCGCGATCCGCGGCTCCCGGCGCAGCAACCCGGCCACGTACACCGGTCTCGCCGACCCGATCCGCAAGGCCTTCGCCAAGGCCAACGGCGTGAAGCCGGCGCTCTTCAGCGCCAACTCCGAGGGCGCCTGCCCCACCTGCAACGGCGCCGGTGTCATCTACACCGACCTGGCGATCATGCAGACCGTCGCCACCCCCTGCGAGGTGTGCGAGGGCAGGCGGTTCGACGCGTCGGTGCTGGAGTACCGCTTCGGCGGCCGCGACATCAGCGAGGTGCTGGCGATGTCGGTGACCGAGGCCGAGAAGTTCTTCGGCGCCGGTGAGGCACGCACCCCGGCGGCCCACCGGATCATCGAACGGATGGCGGACGTCGGACTCGGCTACCTCACCCTCGGCCAGCCGCTCACCACCCTCTCCGGCGGCGAGCGGCAGCGGCTCAAGCTGGCCACGCACATGGGCGACAAGGGCGGCGTCTACGTACTCGACGAGCCGACCACCGGGCTTCACCTCGCCGACGTGGAGCAGCTGCTCGGGCTGCTCGACCGGCTCGTCGACGCCGGCAAGTCGGTCATCGTCATCGAGCACCACCAGGCGGTCATGGCGCACGCCGACTGGATCATCGACCTCGGCCCGGGCGCCGGACACGACGGCGGCCGGATCGTCTTCGAGGGCACCCCGGCCGAACTCGTCGAGGCCCGCTCCACCCTGACCGGGGAGCATCTCGCGGACTACGTGGGCGCCTGACGCGGAGGCGAAGGGCAGGCTGAACGGCCCACCCCGGCGCGCGCCCGGCGCCGTTTCCGCGCACTCTGGTGCCATGGCGTCCGTGAAGCCCGTCGTGGTCTACCCGCCCGCCGTGGACGGCGGCCGGCGGGTCCGTGTGGACGACCAGTTCCTCGGGATCGCGTACGGGCTGCTGGACGTCGCCGAGTTTCTGCGCCGGGCGGGGATCGAGGACGCGGACGAGGCGTACGCGGCGTCGTCGGGGCTGATCGAATGGCGCGGCGGCGGGCCCGGGACCTGGGGCTCCGGTACCGAATGACAGCCGTCGTGTCGCCCGAACGGCCCAGTGGCGTGACCCCGGAGCGGGTCGGACAGTTGAGTCGGTCATGAAGAAGCGCAGCATGCTCGCCATCGCCTCCCTGGCCACCGGCTTCGTCGTCGCGGCGGTCACCCCGTCGCACGCCGTCGGAGAGAAGCTCCCCGGGATCAACGTGGACGAGACCCTCAACACGCTCAACCAGGCCGTCGGCAAGGACGGACTGTCCGTGGCCGGTAAGGACGGCCTCCAGAAGAAGGGCGCCCAGAAGAAGGGTGCCCAGAAGAAGGGCGTTCAGCACAAGAAGGGCTGACGAGCCGCTCCGGCCCCGGCCCACGGCGCCGTCGCTCCCCGCGTGAGGGGAGCGACGGCGCCGTCGTCATGCGCCCTCAACTGCGGCTGGTTTCCGTGGCAGGGTGGAGCGGGCAAGCCTCAGGGGGCCAACAGAAGAGGGGGACCTGTGACCGTCGTCTGGATCAACGGCGCGTTCGGTGCGGGGAAGACCACCACCGCACAGGAACTGATCGAACTGATCCCGAACAGCACGCTCTTCGACCCCGAGGTCATCGGCGGAGCGCTCCGGTATCTGCTGCCGCCCAAGCGCCTCGCGGAGGTCGGCGACTTCCAGGACCTGCCGATCTGGCGACGGCTCGTGATCGACACGGCGGCCGCGATGCTCGCCGAGCTCGGCGGAACCCTGGTGGTCCC
Organism: Streptomyces sp. NPDC008137; assembly: GCF_042957035.1. Classification (NCBI taxonomy): domain Bacteria; kingdom Bacillati; phylum Actinomycetota; class Actinomycetes; order Kitasatosporales; family Streptomycetaceae; genus Streptomyces; species Streptomyces sp. NPDC008137. The sequence goes on from NZ_JBIBHN010000012.1 coordinate 111,291, forward strand.
GATGACGCTGCTGCGTCAGGAGTACCGCGACGAGATCTTCGGCGGCCTGGCCGCGCGCAGGATTCCGGTCAGCCACATCCTGCTCGCTCCGGCCGAAACGATACTGCGGGAGCGGATCGCGGGCCGTGAGGTTCCGCGGGACCTCCCCGAGGGCGAGACACGAATACGCCAGTGGTCCTTCGACCACATCGAGCCTTACCGGGCCGCGCTCGCCTCCTGGCTCACCGCGGACGCGCACCCGGTCGACACCAGCGACCTCACCCCGTACGAGGCCGCCGCCCGCATCTCCGAGGCCGTGCAGAGCGGCTCCGTGCCCGTCTGCGACATCGTGCAGACCCCCGAGCCCACGGCCGAGACGCTCGCCGCCGGTGTGCTCCTGTTCGACGAGCGGGACCGGGTGCTGCTCGTCGACCCCACCTACAAGCCCGGCTGGGAGTTCCCCGGCGGAGTCGTCGAACCCGGTGAGGCACCCGCGCGGGCCGGTGTACGGGAGGTGGCCGAGGAGACCGGCATCCACCTCGACGAGGTACCGAGCCTGCTCGTCGTCGACTGGGAGCGCCCCGCGCCTCCCGGCTTCGGCGGCCTGCGGCTCCTCTTCGACGGCGGCCTCCTCGACTCCGCGGAAGCCGGCCGGGTGCTGCTGCCCGGGCCGGAGCTGCGCGACTGGCGGTTCGTCACCGAGGAGGAGGCGGCCGACCTGCTGCCACCGGTGCGCTACGAGCGGCTGCGCTGGGCCCTGAGGGCGCGCGAACGCGGAGCGGCGCTCTATCTCGAGGCCGGGGTGCCGGTCGGCTGAGCCGGGGTCCGTGTTCGTGCCCTTTACCCGGCGCGGAGGATTCCGAGGGAAAAGCGAGAGGAAACGCACCCGGCAGCAACGCTAAGTACTGCCCAAGGAATCTCCCTCATTCCCTCACGCGGCGGGTAATCACATTCCCCGCTCTCGTCAACACTTTTCCATGACCGTAAACAATCCCTTTTCTGTCCCCTGCTCGGCTTGACCGGCCTCGCCCGGCATTGCGAAAGTCCGCAATGTCTCACGGCGGCGTTCACGACCGCCACTCAATTTCCTTGCCTCAGGGGCAGATCCGGGATGTCCGTACGATGACCACGCAACACCAGCCGGTCGACACCGGCAGCGGCACCGCGCTGCCGGCCGAGCCGTCGACGCAGGACAGCAGACCCGGCGGCCCGCTCGTCGCCGGCCGCTCACCGGCCCGGATGGCCTGGCGGCGGATCAGGCGGGACAAGGTCACCACGGCCGCCCTGGCGGCCACCGTCCTGTTCATCGTGATCGCCCTGCTCGCGCCGGTCCTCACCGCGCTGACCGGCTGGGGGCCGATCACCCCCGACAACAAGGCGATCAACCCGGACACGGGCAACTTCCCCTACGGATCGCTGGGCGGCATCAGCGCCCGGCACCTGCTCGGCGTCGAACCGGGCACCGGCTACGACCTGTTCGCCCGCATCGTCTACGGCCTGCGCACCTCCCTGTACGTGGGCCTCGCCTCGGCCGTGCTGTCCACCGTGGTCGGTGTCGTCGCGGGACTCGCGGCCGGCTATTTCGGCGGCTGGGTCGACTCCCTGCTGTCCCGGGTCATGGACGTGATGCTGGCGTTCCCGCAGCTGCTCTTCATCATCGCGCTCACCCCGGTGATCCAGAACGCACTGCAGACCAACACCCACGGCGGCACCGACGAGAACCTGCGCCTCCTCGTCCTGGTCCTCAACATCGCAGTCTTCGCCTGGGCGTACACCGCCCGCCTGGTACGCGGACAGGTACTGTCCCTGCGCGAACGGGAGTTCGTCGACGCCGCGCGGCTGATGAGCGCCGGCCGGCGGCACATCCTCTTCCGGCAGCTCCTGCCCAACCTGTGGGCGCCGATCCTGATCTCCTTCGCGCTGGCCGTCCCGCAGAACATCACCACCGAGGCGGCCCTGTCGTACCTGGGCGTCGGCGTCATCCCGCCCAACCCCGACTGGGGTGCCCTGCTCTCGGACGCCTCGCAGTTCTTCCTCCAGGACCCGATGTACCTCTTCGTGCCCGGCGTCCTGCTCTTCCTCCTGGTCCTGGCGCTCAACCTCCTCGGGGACGGCGTCCGGGACGCCCTGGACCCCCGCGCCCGGCGCGGCTGACAAGGCCACCCCCCCCGAGTATCGGCCCGGCGGCCCCACGAACGGCCGCCGTGCCCGTAGCAAGAAGGAGTTTCCTCAATGACGCGCAGCACGCGCAGATCGCGCACGGTCGCTCTCACGGCCTCCGCCGTGGTGATCGCCCTGGGGGCCACCGCATGCGGAGGTACCGCCGGCACGACGGGAAGCGGCGCCCCCGGAAAGGGCGGCACCCTGACCATCCTGAACAAGGCGGACTTCGACCACCTCGACCCCCAGCGCGTCTACACGACCGAGGGGCAGAGCATGGACCAGGAGATCGTCCGGACCCTGACCGGCTGGGACGAGACGGGCCCGAAGCCGAAGCTGGTCGGCGACCTGGCCACCGACACCGGAACGCCGAGCAAGGGCGCCACGGTGTGGACCTTCCACCTGCGGCACGGCGTCAAGTACCAGGACGGCACCGACGTCACCGCCCCGGACGTCAAGTACGGTGTCGAGCGCTTCTTCTCGTCCGACATCAACGGCGGCCCGCCCTACGCGTCCCAGTGGCTCGTCGGCGGCTCCGGCTACAAGGGCCCCTACCAGGGCAAGCAGCTCGACTCCATCCGGACGCCGGACAAGTACACCGTCGTGTTCCATCTGAACCAGCCGGTGGCCGACTTCAACGAGACCACCACCATGACCGGCTGGTCCGCCGTGCCCAAGGCCCACGACACCGGCTCGACCTATGACACCAAGGTCTGGTCCGACGGCCCGTACATGATCAAGTCGTACACCAAGAACAAGGAACTCGTCCTCACCCGGAACAAGAACTGGTCGCAGTCGACCGACCCGATCCGGCAGCAGAACGTCGACGGGATGGACGTCAGGTTCGGCCAGGACGAGTCGGCCATCGACCAGCAGCTCAAGGCCGACGCCGGTACGGCACAGACATCGATCCAGCAGTGGCCGATCGCGGGATCGGACCTGGCCCAGATGGCCAACGACCCTTCCCTCAAGGGCCGTTACTACAAGATCCCCGCGCCCGGCATCAACTACCTGGCCATCAACACCACCCGCGTCAAGGACCTCCGGGTCCGCCGGGCGATCGAGTACGCCATCGACAAGACCACGGTCCGCGGCGCCTTCGGCGGCTCGGCGTACGGCGACTACGCCACCACGATGCTGAGCCCCGGCATCGGCGGCTACCAGAAGTTCAACCAGTACAGCGCCAACCCGGCCGGCAACCTCGCCAAGGCCAAGGCCCTGATGAAGCAGGCGGGCGACCCGAAGCCGACGATGTCCATCGCGGTGGAGAACACCCCCACCCAGGAGCACTTCGCCGACGCGGTGAAGACCGCGCTGGGGCGCATCGGCATCCACGTCAACATCTCCCCGATCGACGCGTCGAACTACTTCAGCACCATCGACAACACGAAGAACCAGTACGACCTGACCTGGGGCGACTGGATCGCCGACTGGCCGAACGCCTCCACGGTGCTGCCCACCCTCTTCGACGGCCGCCTGATCAAGAAGAACCCGCAGGCCAACCAGGACCTGTCCTACCTGAACGACCCCAAGGTCAACACGCTGATCGACAAGGCGGCCAGGATGACCGACCTCGCTCAGCGCAACGCCGCCTACGGGCAGATGGACCGGCAGATCCTCAAGGACGCCGCCGTGGTCCCGCTGATGTACATGAACTTCACCGAGATGTCCGGCTCCAAGGTCGGCGGTGTCATCCCCGACTCGATCGTGGCCGAGCCGAGCCTGGTCCACGTCTACGTCAAGCACTGACGCCTCTCCTCTGAACCCCGCCGGCGGTTCCGGCCGCCGGCGGGCAGCCCACTCACGTCAGGTCCCGGCACCTCATGTTTCGTTACCTCATCAGACGCCTGCTGGCAGCGGCAGTGATCATGCTGGTGATCACCACGATCACCTTCTTCATCTTCTTCGCGCTGCCGTCCGACCCCGCGCTCCTGGCCTGTGGAAAGACCTGCTCCCCCTCCCGCCTCGCCGAGATCAAACACTCGCTGGGCCTGGACCAGGGCTACCTGACGCAGTACTGGGAGTTCCTCAAGGGGCTCTTCGTCGGCCGTGACTTCGGCGACCAGAGCGTCCGCATCCACTGCGGGGCCCCCTGCCTCGGCGTCTCCTTCCAGACCGACACCCCGGTGCTGACGACGCTGCTCCAGGACTTCCCGGCGGACCTCTCCCTCGGACTCGGCGCAGCCGTCGCGTTCCTGATCCTGGGGGTCGGCCTCGGTACCGTCGCCGCCGTCCGCCGGGGCAGAGCGGCCGACAAGGCAGCGGTCGGACTGGCCCTGTTCGGCGTGTCGGTGCAGATCTACTTCATCGGCCTGCTCCTGCTGTACCTCTTCGTCGACAAGTTCCAGATCCTGCCGACCTCCGGCTACACCCCGATCACGGAGGATCCGGCCGGCTGGTTCCAGGGGCTGATCCTGCCGTGGACCACCCTGGTCATCGTCTACCTCGCGATGTACACCCGGCTCACCCGCTCCTCCATGCTGGAGGTCTTCGCCGAGGACTACATGCGCACCGCCCGCGCCAAAGGCCTGCCGGCCGCCACCGTCGTCCTCAAGCACGGACTGCGGGCCGCCATCACCCCCATCATCACCATCTTCGGCATGGACGTCGGCTCCCTGATCGGCGGCTCCGCGGTCATCACCGAGTCGGTCTTCGGCATCAACGGCATCGGCAAGCTCGCCGTCGACTCCGTCCAGAACTCCGACCTGCCGGTCATCCTCGGCACCACGCTCTTCGCCGCGACGTTCGTCGTCCTCGCCAACGTCGTCGTCGACCTGGTGTACGGCCTCGTCGACCCGCGCGTGCGACTCGCCTGAGCCCTTCCTCGTCCTCAGTCCTTAGGAACACCGTGTCCGTTCAGACCTCACCGCAGCCCGCGGACGTCACGCCCGCGCCCTTCCTCGACGTGACCGACCTGAGGGTGCACTTCCCGACCGAGGACGGCCTCGTCAAGTCCGTCGACGGCGTCTCCTTCACCCTGGAGAAGGGCAGGACCCTCGGCATCGTCGGCGAGTCCGGCTCCGGCAAGTCGGTGACCTCGCTGGCCCTGCTCGGACTGCACAAGGGCACCCGCGCCCAGGTCAGCGGCGAGATATGGCTGGAGGGCAGGGAACTCGTCGCCCTGCCCGAGGCGGAGATGCGTGAACTGCGCGGCCGTACGGTCTCCATGATCTTCCAGGACCCGTTGTCCGCGCTGCACCCCTTCTTCACCGTCGGCGCCCAGATCGCCGAGGCCTACCGCGTGCACCACAAGGTCTCCAAGAAGGAGGCCAGGGAGCGGGCCGTGGAGATGCTCAAGCGGGTCGGCATCCCGCAGCCCGAGCGCCGCGTCAGGGACTATCCGCACCAGTTCTCCGGCGGCATGCGGCAGCGCGCCATGATCGCCATGTCCCTGGTCTGCGACCCCGCCCTGCTCATCGCCGACGAACCCACCACCGCCCTGGACGTCACCGTGCAGGCGCAGATCCTCGACCTGATCCGCGATCTGCAGGAGGAGTTCGGCTCCGCCGTCGTCATCATCACGCACGACCTCGGCGTGGTCTCCGACGTCGCCGACGACATCCTGGTGATGTACGGCGGCCGCCGCATCGAGTACGGCACCACCCGCGAGGTGCTCAAGTCGCCCCAGCACCCCTACACCTGGGGCCTGTTGCAGTCGATGCCGCACCTCACCGGCGACGTGGGCGAGCGGCTGAACCCGATCCCCGGCACCCCGCCGAGCCTGATCAACCTGCCGGACGGCTGCTCCTTCAACCCGCGCTGCGCCTACAAGGGCTGGGTGCCGGAAGGACGGTGCACCGTGGACCGGCCCGAACTGCGCCTGGTCTCCGGCACCGCGGGACACCTCGCCGCGTGCCATCTCACCGACGAAGCCAAGCAGGAGATCCGCGGCGGGACCGACGGCGACGCACTGACGAAAGGGAACACGCCGTGAGCACCACCCAGCCCCTCACCGGGCCGACCACCGACCTTCCCACCGGCGAGAACCTCCTCGAAGTGCGTGGTCTGCGGAAGCACTTCCCCCTCCGGCAGGGCATCATCTTCCAGCGGCAGATCGGGGCCGTACGAGCCGTCGACGGCATCGACTTCGCGGTCGGGCCCGGCGAGTCGCTCGGACTGGTCGGCGAGTCCGGCTGCGGCAAGTCGACCACGGGCCGCCTGATCACCCGGCTGCTCGAACCCACCGGCGGCTCCGTCCTGTTCGACGGCGAGGACATCACCCACCGGCCCGCCGCACGGATGCGGGAAGCCCGCCGCAACCTCCAGATGATCTTCCAGGACCCTTACTCGTCGCTGAACCCCCGGCACACCGTCGGCACCATCGTCGAGACACCGATGCGGCTCAACGGCATCAACCCGCCCCAGGGCCACAAGCGGCGCGTCCAAGAACTCCTGGAGACCGTGGGCCTCAACCCCGAGCACTACAACCGCTACCCGAACGAGTTCTCCGGAGGCCAGCGCCAGCGCATCGGCATCGCCCGCGCCCTCGCCCTGCGGCCGAAGCTGATCGTGGCCGACGAGCCGGTCTCCGCGCTGGACGTCTCCATCCAGGCGCAGGTCGTCAACCTGCTCCAGGACCTCCAGCGGGAGTTCGGCATCGCCTTCGTCTTCATCGCCCACGACCTCGCCGTCGTACGGCACTTCTCCGAACGGGTCGCGGTGATGTACCTCGGCAAGATCGTCGAGGTCGCCGACCGCGAGTCGCTCTACACCCGCCCACGGCACCCCTACACCCACGCGCTGCTGTCCGCCGTACCCGAGGCCGACCCGGACGCCACTCAGCGGCGCGAACGCATCCGGCTCGCCGGGGACGTGCCGTCGCCGATCGACCCGCCCTCCGGCTGCCGCTTCCGCACCCGCTGCTGGAAGGCCCAGGACAGGTGCGCCACCGAGGAACCGCGGCTGGTGCGCGTGGAGGGCAGTCCCCCGGGTCATCTGACCGCCTGTCACTTCCCCGAGGAGCCGACGGTCGCGCCACGCGCCGAGGACATCGTCCTGGACGCGGCACCGGCGGAGCCGAAGGAAGGTTTCTGACCGCGGGGCGGCGCGGTCAGCTCGCCGCGTAGGTGCGCAGGAACAGTGCCTCCGCCACCGACAGCCGCTCCAGTTCCCCGGGGGACACGCTCTCGTTCACCGCGTGGATCTGGGCCTCCGGCTCGCTCAGCCCGATGAGCAGGATCTCCGCACGCGGGTAGAGGGAGGCGAGGGTGTTGCACAGCGGGATGGAGCCGCCCTGGCCCGCGTACTGCATCTCCTGGCCCGGGTACGCCACCGCCATCGCGGCGGCCATGGCCTGGTAAGCCGGGCTGGTGGTGTCGGCGCGGAAGGGCTGGCCCTCGCCGATCTGCTCGGTGCTCACCCGCGCGCCCCACGGCGTGCGTGCCTCCAGGTGAGCCTGGAGCAGCTTGGCCGCCGCGCCCGCGTCCACGCCCGGCGGCACCCGCAGGCTGATCAGCGCACGGGCGCTCGACTGCACGGACGGGGTGGCGCCGACGACGGGCGGGCAGTCGATGCCGAGGACCGTGACGGCCGGGCGTGCCCAGATACGGTCGGCGACCGTGCCGGACCCGATCAGTTCGACGCCGTCCAGCACCTTGGCGTCCTGCCGGAACTGCTCCTCGTCGTACTGCAGTCCTTCCCAGGCCGTGTCCGAGGCGAGCCCGTCGACGGTCGTCGAGCCGTCCTCGGCGCGCAGCGAGTCCAGGACGCGGATCAGGGCGGCGAGCGCGTCGGGCGCGGCGCCGCCGAACTGGCCCGAGTGCAGATTGCCCGCGAGCGTGTCGACGCTGACGCGGACCAGGGTCATCCCGCGCAGCGTGGAGGTCACCGTCGGCAGGCCGACACGGAAGTTGCCCGCGTCGCCGATGACGATCGTGTCGGCCTCCAGCAGGTCCGGGTGCTCCTCGGCGTACCGCTCGAGACCGCCCGTGCCCTGCTCCTCCGAGCCCTCGACGATCACCTTGACGTGGACCGGCACGCCGCCGTTCGCCTTCAGCGCCCTCAGCGCCAGCAGGTGCATGATCACACCGCCCTTGCAGTCGGCGGAGCCGCGCCCGTACCAGCGTCCGTCCCGCTCGGTCAGCTCGAACGGCGGGGTGGTCCAGCCGGCCTCGTCCAGCGGCGGCTGCACGTCGTAGTGGGCGTAGAGCAGGACGGTCTTCGCACCCGCCGGGCCGGGGAGGTACCCGTAGACCGACTGCGTCCCGTCGGGGGTGTCGAGCAGGGCCACGTCCTGGAAGCCCTCGGCGCCGAGCGCGTCCGCGATCCAGCGGGCGGCGCCCTCGCTCTCGCTCCTCGGGAACTGGTCGAAGTCCGCCACCGACCGGAAGGCCACCAGTTCGGTGAGCTCCGCCCTCGCCCCCGGCATCAGCGAGGCGACGGTCTCGGCGACCGGATTCGACGACATGGGCACGCTCCTTGTGGGTGCGACGTTGAAGAGTCGAGTGCTGTAGATCCTCCCACAGCGGGCTGTGACCAGGTCCGCCGTAGGATGCGGGAGACAGCAGGGCAGGCGGCTTGATCGGGAGCAGTAGACCATCGTGAGCAGCGAGAACTCTTCGGCGGACGACGTGCGGCAGGTGTGGGACGTCGTCGTGGTGGGCGCGGGACCCGCGGGAGCTTCGGCCGCGTACGCGGCGGCGGTCGCCGGGAGACGCGTGCTGTTGCTGGAGAAGGCGGAGTTGCCGCGGTACAAGACGTGCGGCGGCGGCATCATCGGCCCCTCGCGCGACGCCCTCCCGCCCGGCTTCGAGCTGCCGTTCAAGGACCGGGTGCACGCGGTGACGTTCTCGCACAACGGCCGCTTCACCCGGACCCGCCGGTCCAAGCAGATGCTGTTCGGGCTGATCAACCGGCCCGAGTTCGACCAGCAGCTCGTCGAGCACGCGCAGAAGGCGGGCGCCGAGCTGCGCACGGGTGTCACCGTCCAGCGGGTCGAGCAGCACGGCTCGGAGGTGCCCGACCGGCGCACGGTCGCCGTCGTCCTGCAGGGCGGCGAGGTCCTGCTCGCGCGGTCGGTGGTCGGGGCCGACGGCAGCGCCAGCCGGATAGGAGCGCATGTCGGGGTCAAGGTCGACCAGGTGGATCTGGGCCTGGAGGCGGAGATCCCGGTGCCGGAGACCGTCGCCGAGGACTGGAAGGGGCGGGTGCTCATCGACTGGGGCCCGATCCCCGGCAGTTACGGCTGGGTCTTCCCCAAGGGCGACACCCTCACGGTCGGGGTGATCTCGGCGCGGGGTGAAGGCGCCGCGACCAAGCGGTATTTGGAGGAGTTCATCGGCCGCTTGGGCCTCGCCGGCTTCGAACCGAGCATCTCCTCCGGGCACCTGACCCGCTGCCGGGCCGACGACTCGCCGCTGTCACGCGGCCGGGTGCTGGTCTGCGGCGACGCGGCGGGGCTCCTGGAGCCGTGGACCCGCGAGGGCATCTCCTTCGCGCTGCGGTCCGGCCGGCTCGCGGGGGAGTGGGCGGTGCGGATCGCCGAGGCGCACGACGCGGTGGACACCCGGCGGCAGGCCCTCAACTACGCGTTCGCGGTCAAGGCCGGGCTCGGAGTGGAGATGAGCGTCGGCAAGCGGCTGCTGACGGTGTTCGAGCGTCGCCCCGGTCTGTTCCACGCGGCGGTGACGGGTTTCCGCCCCGCCTGGAAGGGGTTCAAGGACATCACGCGGGGCGCGACGTCGCTGGGCGAGATCGTCCGCACCCATCCGATGGCCCAGCGGGCCCTGACCGCGATGGACCGCCGTCCCGCGACCGGCGGCGAGGTCAGCTCCGCACCGTGACCTCGAAGACCGGGTGGTCGGGGGCGATCCGGCGCAGCTCGTCGTCCGGGGAGTCCGGGCCCACCCCGTTGAAGAAGACCCCGACCTCCGCCTTCCAGCGCTTGAGGTAGGCGCGCAGGATCGGGGTCTTGTCGTCGTCGGCCACCTCCGTCGCGGTGAAGGTGTCCACGTGCTTGCCGAGGTGCAGTTCGCCGCCGCCCGCCGCGCGCATGTTGTGCGTCCACTGGACATGGCCGCGGGGCGCGACCAGGTACTGCCGGCCGTCCAGGGTCATCAGGTTGACCGGGGTGGTGCGCCACTGGCCGCTCTTGCGGCCGCGGACGGCGAGGACACGGGAGCCCCAGACGCTGATGCCGCGGCGGGTCATCCAGGCCACGAAGCGGTTGAGGACGTTGACTGTGAGCCAGCCGGGCTTCTGGACGTGTGTGGACATGAGGTCCCCCTGGTCTCTGTTTGGTGGAGCGGTGCTCTCGTTATTGTCGACGGGGAAGCGGTGCTCTCTTTTGTGAGCACTGCTCTCTCTCGCTGGGCTCAGTCTGCCTGAGGTCCGTACTTCAAAGCAAGAGCGCTGCTCTCGTTTGTGTGCGCTGCTCTCCTTTCATGGCACACTTCCTCGCATGAGCACCGCACACGGCGCCCGGGCCCGGGCCAGGATCGAAGTCACCGCGGCCATCAAGGACGAAGCCCGCAGACAGCTCGCGGCCGAGGGCGCCGCCAGGCTCTCCCTACGCGCCGTGGCCCGTGAGCTCGGCATGGTCTCCTCCGCGCTGTACCGGTACTTCCCCAGCCGTGACGACCTGCTGACCGCACTCATCATCGACGCGTACGACTCCCTCGGCGAGTCCGCCGAGGCGGCCCACGACACGGTCGCCGGCTCCGGGCCGCGGCAGCGCTGGATCGCCGTCTGCGAGGCGGTGCGGGGCTGGGCCCTGGACCGTCCGCACGAGTACGCGCTCATCTACGGATCGCCCGTCCCCGGCTACACCGCCCCCGAGACCACCGTCCCGGCCGCCTCCCGCGTCGGGCTGCTGTTCTTCGGCATCGTGCGCGACGCCTACCGCGGCCCGGGTCTCGCCAAGCCGTCGCTGCCGGCCGATCTGCGCCCGGAGGCCGAGCGGATGGCCGCCGACCTGGCGCCGGACCTCCCACCGGAGACGGTGACGGCTCTTGTCGCCGCCTGGGCCCAGTTGTTCGGGCTGGTCGGCTTCGAGCTGTTCGGCCAGTTCCACCGGGTGGTGGAGGACCGGGAGACGTTCTTCCGGCACGCGGCGGGGCAACTGGCCCACGGGGTGGGGCTGGTGTATCCGCAGCGGGAGCCTGCCGCGAAGAGCCCAGGGCCTCACAACGACTGAGCCGGCGGCGGCCACGCACCTCCTTGCCGCGGGCAGCACTGCAGCACTAGGGACTGCCGGAAGGCTGGCGGGTCTCAGGGGTCCACCATCTGTGGGGGCCGGGACCTCCGATCAGCGGGCCGTCGGGCCACAGATCAGCGAGGTCGGCCGGATGGAGGGGCCGGTGGTAAGCCGCTCGCAGAACGTTGGCAGCCGTCGCGGGAGGAGCCTCGGCCAGGGCCATGAACCAGTCGAAGCCGGCCGGATATGCCCACAGGTACGTCCGCAGCAGCGGATCCGCGCCCCGGTCAGCGAGCATGTCCGCGATCTGGGTGTCGTTCCAGAAGGGCACTCGTGACACAGCGTGGGCCGCGCAGGCATCGGCACTCACGCCGGAATTGATGGCCACGTGCAACTCTGCGCACACCAGTTGCAGATAGTGCTCCAGGCGCACGCGTGTCATCAGCTGGTGGTCGTCGGCGGCGACGAACAGAGGCAACGACTGTGCAAGCCCTTCGAGAACCACCTGACAGGGCGAGTGCACCGTGAGCAGCGGCAGCCACTCCTGCTCGCCCCTCGCGTAGGCCGCGTGGAACGCCGCGCTCTGCAACCCGTGGCCGAGAACCTCATGGAGCGCGAACAGCCTGGCCTGAACGACGGTGAGGGCCGCCCGTTCGAGATTGATGCGCAGTCGCACGGTCCGCCCGGCTCCATCCAGCCAGTATGACCAGTAGGCATCGACCCGGACCGCTTCGATGGTCAAGTCATACGGCGCCGTCGCACCAACCGCAGTACGTACGCGCTGCTCGAACGAGGCCGCCTCACGGCTGACCGCTTCGGCCGCCGCTTCAGGGGTGATGACGCCCTCGGCGCGATTCAGGTCGTGGGCGGTATTCGGCCCCCAGGCGATCCCGGCGTCGGCCAGAAGGCGGCGAGCCTCATCACCGCGCTCCCTGACGTAGTCGGCCGGCCAGCCTCGTGTGCCGCAGCCCTGGGTCCGGCGCACGTAGGTGTCAAAGGCAAGGTGCTCGCCGAGCAGTGTGGAGAGGTAGGCGAGCTGAGCCTGGATCTCCCGCACAAGACGGCCGTCGGCCACCTTCCGGGCGCGGTCGAGGAGCCAACGCAGACGCCGCAATGCTTCGAGCCTGCCCAGCGCTGCCGGGGCCGGCGCGGGCGCGCAGTCGAAGTCGATGACCGGCGAGTTTCCCCGTTCGGTCTCGTATCGGTGCCAACCGCGAAGAACTTGTTCCAGTGCCTCGTACAGAGTCTCGCTCATGGCAGTGCGGCTCCGATGTGTGGCCGACGACAGGGCTTCCGGGCTTTCGTGGGTGGAGTCATACTCGGATGGTGAGCGACCTCGGACCGCTCGCCCAGAAGGACGGAGAATCTTTTGGATACTCAACTGCCTGACCTGAGCGCTGTGATGATGACCGATCTTGCTCACGCGAGCGATGAACAAACGATGGTCGCACTCAACTGGGTGATCGAGCAGTGCGATCGTACGCCGTCCATCTGTGCCGGTGGCGGTGAACCGGGCGGGGGAGCAGAGCGCATTGGCTGACCGCCCATCACCGCCTCACCGCATTACGGTAGGGGAACTGTCGTGATCGAATCGCAGATGCCTGATCTCACGGTCGTTCGACTCCGAGACGTCCTCGGCATTGACGATATCGCGGTGCGTCGTGGGCTTGTGTGGGTCGGTATGCAGGTGGACGAGGTGCCGGCGGTCGCCGTGTCCAACGACGGCACGGGCGGTGGCGGCGCTGAGCGCATCGGCTGACTGTCCATGACCGCCTCACCGCATTCCTGGCAGGGGAGCTGACGTGATCGAATCGCAGATGCCGGATCTCACGGCTGTTCGACTTCGCGACGTCCTCGGCACTGACGACACCGCTGTGCGTCGCGGGGCTGAGTGGGTCGGTATGCAGGTTGAGGGGGTGCCGGCGATCGCCGCGTCCGGCGAGGGGGGCGGACAAGGCGGCGGCGCGGAGCGTATCGGTTGACGGGCACAGGGATTTCCAGTCATCGCGTCTCCCTGAGCACCCTCGACGCCATCGCCCGCGGAGCCGCCGGTCCCGATGTCGTCCACGAGGTCAGGAAGGCCGAGCGCAGCCGTACGCTGCTGTTGTTACGAGCCATTCGGGACGAAGCCGCCTCATCCTCGAAGGCCCATGGTCCTCTCCCGCCGACCGAGTCGGCCTGGCAGGTGCTGGATCGCGTCCAGCAGAGCGCACCAGCGGCGCTGGAGACCGTGCTGTCGTACCCGTATGTCGCCAGGTGGGCCGGCTTCACGTTGCGCCATCTGCGTCGCGGGCACCCGACGGATCCCACCCCGGCGTGGGTCCACCTCGGTCAACTGCACAGCATCGCCGCCGCGGCCGCCCTTCACGCAGGGATCGATGTGGACGTACGAGTGCCGGCCAGGAGCGGGACTGTCTCGCTGCCCACCCTGGGCGCGGCCTTTTCGCCGGCCGGCCGCGTCGATCAGTGGTCCGTGGCCCGAATCCGGTCGTGCGATCGGGATCGCCGCATCGACATCGGCGACAACACGGTACGGCTGCCGCCCGACCTCTCGCAGGACGCCACCGGGTGGTGGGCACTGCGACGCCTCACGTGCCGGGAGGGCTCACACGTTCTGTCCTTGCGGCTGGACGACCTGGATCCGTACCGCGGACTCTACGAGACGCTCGAACCGCATCGCCTCGACGATGCCGAGGTCACCAGGTGGCAGGGCATGCTCGACGAGGCCTGGCACCTCTTGTGCCGTCACGTTCCCGACACGGCGGACGCGATGAGCGCCGGTCTGGACGTCGTAGTCCCACGTCCTTCCACCAGCCGTTTTCCGCTCATCTCCGCCTCCAGCGGCGAGGCCTTCGCCGGTATCAACGTTGCCCGGCCCCACACGGCTGAGGATCTCGCGGAGATCCTCGTTCACGAGTATCAACACGTCTTGCTGGGTGGCCTCCTCCACTTGGTCCCGTTGACGCGACAGGACGAGGAGCGACTTCTCTACGCCCCTTGGCGTGACGACCCGCGCCCTGCCGCAGGGTTGCTGCAGGGCGTCTACGCCTTCTTCGGAGTGACCAAGTTCTGGCGGGCCGCGGCCAGATCCGGAGACGACGCGATCGCCGACTTCGCCGCGTTCACCTGCGCGCGGTGGCTGGAGCCGACGCTGGAGTCCGCTCGTGCCCTGCTGGCCGACCGGACTGTGACCGAAGCCGGTCGTCGCTTCCTCGACGGGATCGCGGAGCAGCTCGTCACCTGGGGAGACGTCTCTCCGCAGCATCGTGTGGCGGAGGTCGTGACCGCCGATCACCAGGCCGGATGGCGCCTGCGCCATCTGCGACCCGATCCCGGTGTCGTGGCCGGTCTGGCCCGCGCATGGCAGGAGCCGGATGAGGACGGCGCACCAGGCCGATGCACAGAATCACTTGTATCGCAGCCCGACGGCCCGTGGTCCCTCGCTCGCGTCGATCTCCTGCGGTGTGTGGTCCGGGAGGGCTCGTCCTCCGTGAACCCGGCTCTGGCTGAGTCGACCGGAGCGACAGTCGCCGACCTCGCGCTCGCCGACGGCCGTTACGCCGACGCCCTGGACGGCTACCGCGCGGAGATCGCAAGTGACCCGGACCACCCCCCGTCCTGGATCGGCTTCGCGTTGGCCTGGTCCTGCCTCGCGTCCGGGCCCGGCCCCACGCTGTTGGTGCAACGACCGCAACTCGTACGAGCGGTCCACCGGTTGCTGCGGGCCAGGACGGATGCGCCGCAACCAGACACGCTCGCCACCTGGCTCGCAGACCGTCTCGCCACAGGCGCCGACAACTATGAGCGTCCGCGTACGGGAATGGCGTAGCGGTATCCGAGTTTGGCCTGCGCCGTCTTCCACCGCACGCCGTCAGCGGTCCGACAGTACCGGGACTGCAACTGGGACTCGGGGGCGTCGGGCATTTCCATGCCCAACTGCTGCGCTTCCACACGGTTCTGCGCATAGGGCGAAGAGGAAATGGTGAGGCCGTCGCGGCCGGTGATCGTGACTTCGAGGCTCTCGGTGACGTATGAGACGTCGGTATAGCACTTCTCCTCGCGCTCGACAAAACCGAAAGCACCGCAGAGTTCCAGCTCGACCGTGAAGGAGCAACGAGTGCGGCCTGGATCCAGGGAAACAGGCACGCGAACGGCGCCGGACTCGACCAGCCGTCCGTCGAGGGCCGTCGGGTCGGCCGGTATTTTGCGCTCCCTTCGTATGAAGGCGATGGTCGGATCGGACTCCACGCCGTCCACGCTGACGCGAAGCACCGAAACGCTCGTCCATGCCGGATTATCCGGAGGCACCTCCGCGATCATCGGGAAGGAAATCCATGGCACCACCGCGGCGTTCGGCGATTCGACATCGCACGAAATTCTCAACGTCGCATTTCCGTCGCCTGAGATGACGAAGGTGTCGTGTCGATGGCGGAATCGGATGAGTTGGGGCACGTACGCTTCCAGGTCTCGCAGATGTGCCAGGTCGCGCACTCCTTTGCGGATGCGGTCGGCCAGCAGCCATACGGCGACCAGGCCGGTTGCGATGGAGGCGGTGATCAGTAACCACGTGAGTACGAGGAAGAGCGCGGTTTGCGAGGCGCTGGACCTCAGGCTCACCAGCGTTCCCGCGATGGTGAGCACAATCGATACCACTGCAGAAATGAACGCCGCGAGGGTCGCGCTGACCCCGTCGTCACGTGGCTGCCCCACACTGCTCTCCCCCCGGTACATGCCGTGCCGCCATTGTCGCTTCGGCAGCAGTCTCGTGACCAGCCGAGCACACATGGTCATGCGACGTCTCGGCCGGCGAGGCCGCCCAGGCGGACGTACTTCCCGGGAAGTACGCGTGATCACCACGCCTGGGTGACGCCGCTCCGGGCGGGCGGCGTCTAGCGTGGCCGGTATGGACGAGGAGCGCGCGCGAGGTGGCCCGCCGCAGTGGTGGCGCCACGGGCCTCCGTGGTGGGACCGGTGGGGGGAGGGGGAGCGTGCGCCCCGGTGGCCCTGGCGGTCCACTGTCGCCGTCACGGTCTTCGTGCTGGTCGGCTCGAACTTCGCCGCCCAGGTCCAGGAGGGCGAGCGCGCGGAGCTGGACCTCTTCGCGCGAGTGCTGCTGCTGGTGGCCGGGGGGCTGCTGCTGTGGCGGAAGCGGAATCCGGCGGCCGTGGTCTTCGGCACGGCGGGCGCCGTCATGCTCTACCTGGGGGCCGGGTATCCGTACGGGCCGGTGCTCTTCACCGTAGCGCTGGCGTGCTTCAGCGCGATCGTCGCCGGGCACCGCTGGGCGGCGTGGGCCGCGATGGGAACGCTCTGGGCAGGGCACGTTCTGGTGGCGCACTGGCTCTACGAGTGGCTGCCGCCCTCGGGGGACTCCGCCGCCTCCTGGGGCGAGGAGGTCGTCGTCGCCACCTGGGTGGTGGCGATCGCGGCGGTGTCGGAGCTGTTCCGGATCCGCCGCGAGCAGTGGGCCCGGGAGCGTGCCGAGCGTGCCGAGGCCGCGCGGCGGCGGGCCGACGAGGAGCGGCTGAGGATCGCGCAGGAACTGCACGACGTCCTCGCGCACAGCATCTCTGTGATCAATGTGCAGGCGGGCGTCGGCCTCGCGCTCCTCGACACCGACCCCGAGCAGGCCCGTACGGCGCTCACCACGATCAAGGACCAGAGCAAGGAGGCGCTCGGCGAGGTGCGCCAGGTGCTCGACACCCTGCGCGCGCCCGGCGCCGCGCCCCGCGCCCCGGCACCTGGGCTCGACCGGCTGCCCGAGCTGGTGGAGCAGGCGGCGAGCGCGGGTCTCACGGTCGAGCTGGAAGGGGAGCCACCGCGCCTCCCGCCCGGCACGGACCTCGCCGCCTTCCGAATCGTCCAGGAGGCCCTGACCAACGTCGTACGGCACTCGGGTTCGCGGCACGCGCGCGTGCACCTCGCGCGGGACGCGGACGCGCTGCGGCTGCGGGTCGACGACGACGGGCCCGCCACCGCCGCCGACGCGGGCGGCAGCGGCAACGGGCTGGTCGGTATGCGGGAGCGGGCCGCCGCCCTGGGTGGCACCATCGAGGCGGGGCCCCGCCCGGACGGCGGTTTCCGGGTGCTCGCCGTACTCCCGCTGACGGTTTCCGCCAAGTGAGCCGAACCGTTCGACCGTCTGAGGAGGACCGGTGATTCGCGTACTGCTCGCCGACGACCAGTCGCTGGTCCGGGCAGGGTTCCGGGCGCTGCTCGACGCGCAGCCGGACATCGAGGTGGCCGCGGAGGCCGCCGACGGTGCGGAGGCCGTGCGCCGGATCCGCGAACTGCGGCCCGACGTCGTCCTGATGGACATCCGCATGCCCGTGCTCGACGGCCTGGCCGCGACCCGGCAGGTCACCGGGGACGCGGGGCTGAAGGACGTCAGGGTGGTCATGCTCACCACCTTCGAGCTCGACGAGTACGTCTTCGAGGCGATCCGCTCGGGCGCTTCCGGCTTCCTGGTCAAGGACACCGAGCCGGACGAACTCCTGCGCGCGGTACGGGCGGTGGTCGCGGGTGACGCACTGCTCTCGCCCGGGGTGACGCGCCGGCTGATCGCCGAGTTCGCGGCCCGCTCCAAGGAGCCCGCGGCGGCCGACACCCTGGCCGGGCTCACGGAGCGGGAGCGGGAGGTGATGGCCCTGGTCGGGATCGGCCTGTCCAACGAGGAGATCGCCCGCCGGCTGGTCGTCAGCCCGCTCACCGCGAAGACCCACGTCAGCCGCACCATGGTGAAGCTCGGCGCCCGCGACCGGGCCCAACTGGTCGTGCTCGCCTACGAGTCGGGGCTCGTGCGGCCGGGCTGGCTGGGCTGAGCCGACGACCCGAACCGGACCAGCACACTGACGACCCGGGCGAAGAAGAGCAGGGGCGCGAGCACAAGACCGGCGGGCACCAGCAGGGTCGGGCTTCGAACACTACTCGGGGGCGACGTCGGCGAAGCCCTCCGCGGGTTTGTCGAGGACGTACGCCGTGTAGCGAGTGACGCGCCCGATGGCCCGGTGGGCTCGAACGACGGCGATGACCTCGTCCCAGTCCTGTGCGTCGAGTGTTCTGAGGCCGGGCCACCGCACGCACAGGGCCTGTCGGCCGGCCCGGGTGGACGCGGCGCCGGCGAACAGGGCGCTGAGTTGGGCTGCCCGGTGGAGTACGGGGGTGGTCCAGTCGAGGATCCGGCGTGTGGTGAAGCCGACGGCCGAAGCAGTCAGCGGGTACCGCTCGTACGGTTCGATGGAGTCGAAGCGCCAGGTCCCGCGCACGAGGCCGTCCGGGTCGAGGGTCTCGATCGGCTGATCCGCAGCGGACGTGACATCCACGAGGACGAGCCGGCCTCCTGGACGGAGCAACCGGAAGCTTTCGCTCAGGAACGACCTGCGGCCCTCAGGGCCGAAGTGGAAGGCGGCCTCCAGGCAGTGCACTCGATCGAAGGAACCATCCGTCAGCGGGATCTCCGCTGCCTGGTCCGGCAGAGCCGTGGCGTCGGCGACGGCGAAACGCGCGCTGCCGCCGAAGCGGCGGCGTGCCTGGTCGATCTGCGCGGGCTGGATGTCCACCCCCAGCGCACGGCATCCCGCGGCGCCCAAGCGCGCCGTGGTGTCACCGCGACCGCATCCGGCGTCCAGGACGAGCTGTCCGGGCCGGGCGTCCAGCAAGGCCAGCGACCGCCGAGCCAGGCGGCGCTGAAAGGGCACCGGCCCGGCCAGGACCACGATCGGCAGGGTGGGCAGCGTGAACCAGCCGATGTCGACCAGGCTGTCCCAGCCGAGGTGTCGCAGCACCCGGAAGAGCACACTGTCGTCGCCGTACGCGCTCTCGAGGTCCCCGCTGTCAGCCATCCCGCATCCTCCGCTGTCCGTGGGCACCCACCCCGGGCTCGCTGTCCGTGTCACCGCCCCGACCTGCGCTTACACTGAGCCCATAAGGGACGTTCGTGACGTACCGGAACCACCGTGCGCTATCAGCGGATGCTCGTGACGGCCCTCGCCCTGGCCCTTGTGATGGTGCCCGCGATCTCCACGCGTGCACAGGGTGAGGAAGTCCCGCGCGGCCCCACGTTCGCCGCGCGCGCTCTGCAGGCGCTGATCGACGGTATCCAGTTCGGGGTGATCATCGCGATCACCGCGGTCGGGCTCTCGCTGATCTTCGGCACCATCCACCTGATCAACTTCGCACACGGTGAGTTCGTCACGATCGGCGCCACCTTCGCCTTCTTCCTCAACGTCTCCGCGGCGGGCCCGGGCTGGCACCTGATTCCCGCCGCCCTCGCCGCGGTGGTCCTCGGCGCCCTGCTGGGCGGGGCGGTCGACCGCGGCATCTGGCGCCCGCTGCGGGCTCGGGGCACCGGCCTGATCAACATGTTCATCGTCACCATCGGGCTCTCGCTGCTCCTGCGCCACGTCGTGCTCGTGCTGTACGGAACCCGCCCCGCCTCCTACGCCCAGTACGACATCCAGAGCACGATCGGTATCGGGCCGGCCGGCATCACCCCGCGGGACCTCACCGTCACCCTGCTCTCCGTCCTGGTGCTGCTCGGCATCGCCGCGCTCCTGCAGAAGACGCGGATCGGCACGGCCGTGCGGGCCGTCTCCGCCAACCGTGACCTCGCGGAGGCCTCGGGCATCGACGTGCAGCGGGTGGTGCTGTTCGTGTGGATGCTCGCCGGCGGACTGGCCGCGCTCGGCGGGGTCTTCTTCGGCCTGGTGGAGATCGTCACCTGGGACATGGGCTTCAAGCTCCTGCTGCTCATGTTCGCGGGGATCATCCTGGGCGGCCTCGGCTCCGCCTACGGTGCGATGGCCGGCAGCCTCGTCATCGGCGTCGTCGCCCAGATGTCCACCCTGTGGTTCCCCGTCGACCTGCAGTACGCCTGGGCGCTGCTCGTCCTCATCCTCGTCCTCCTCGTCCGGCCGCAGGGCATCCTCGGCCGGGCCGAACGCGTCGGGTGAGGGGTGCGCCATGGACTTCTCGGCCATCCTCTCCGACGCCCTGCGCTCGGGAATCGGCCCCATCGCCGCCGTCTACGCGCTCGCCGCGATGGGGCTGAACCTGCACTTCGGCTACACGGGGCTGCTGAACTTCGGCCAGGTCGGATTCATGCTGGTCGGCGGCTACGGGCTCGCCATCACGGTGTCGACGTACGACGGCCCGATGTGGCTCGGCGTCCTGGGCGGAATCGCCTGCGCGATCGTGCTTGCCCTGCTCCTCGGCCTGCCCACCCTGCGGCTGCGCGCCGACTACCTCGCGATCACCACGATCGCGGCGGGGGAGACGCTACGGCTGTTCTACCGCTCGAGCTGGGCCGAGCCGGTCACCGGCGGGGTGTTCGGGCTGCAGCGGTTCGCGAACGACTTCTACGCGCTCAGCCCCATCGAGCCCGGCACCTACGGCGTGTGGATCGTGAGGTTCAGCTCCCGCGACCTCTGGGTCATGATCGTCGGATGGGCGCTGGTGCTCGTGGTCGGGAGTCTGCTCGCCCTGCTGATCCACAGCCCCTGGGGCCGCGTCATCCGGTCCATCCGTGAGGACGAGGTCGCCGCGCGCAGCCTCGGCAAGAACGTCTACGCGTACAAGATGCAGAGCCTGGTGCTCGGCGGCGTCATCGGGGCTGTCGCGGGCATGATGCAGGCGATCCAGGTGCAGTCCGTGAACCCGGACAACTACGACCCGGCCGTCACGTTCTTCCTGTACACGCTCCTCGTGCTCGGAGGGGCCGGGCGGATCCTCGGGCCGGTCGTCGGCTCGATCCTGTTCTGGTTCGTCCTCAGCTTCCTCGACAGCGCGCTCCGCCAGGCCATCGACGCCGAGTACATCTCGCCGGACCTCATCAGCACGTCCGAGGTCGGCGCGGTGCGTTTCGCCCTGGTCGGGGTCGCCCTGATCCTGCTGGTCGCCTTCCGGCCACAGGGCATCCTCGGCAGCCGGAAGGAGATGCTGCTCAGTGGCCGCTGACCGTGTCGTGTACCAGCCGGACGGGCTCTCCGCGATCGATCCCGAGCCGGGGGTGCGCAAGCCCGACCCTCTGCTGGTCCTGGACCAGGTGACCCGCACCTTCGGCGGCCTCGTCGCCGTGCGGGTCGAGCACCTGGAGGTGCAGCGCGGGGTCATCACGGCGCTCATCGGGCCCAACGGCGCCGGCAAGACCACGCTGTTCAACGTCGTGAGCGGGTTCGACCGGGCCGACGGCGGCCGGTGGTCGTTCGACGGGCAGCCGCTCACCGGCTCCCCGGCACACCGGGTGGCGCGGCGGGGACTGGTCCGTACGTTCCAGCTCTCCAGGGCGCTCGCCCGGCTCACCGTGCTGGAGAACCTGCTGCTCGCCGCCCCCGGGCAAAGCGGCGAGCGAGTGCTGCCCGCGCTGCTGCGACCCGTCTGGCGCGGTCAGGAGCGGGAGCTCGAGCGCCGGGCCGACGAACTGCTGGACCGGTTCCGGCTCGGGGCCCTGCGCGACGACCTTGCCGGCACGCTCTCCGGGGGCCAGCGCAAACTGCTGGAACTGGCCCGCGCGTTGATGGCACGGCCGGTCATGCTCCTGCTCGACGAGCCCATGGCCGGGGTGAACCCCGCGCTGACCCAGTCGCTGCTCGGACACATCACCCGGCTGCGCGACGAGGGGCTGACGGTGTGCTTCGTGGAGCACGACATGGACGTGGTGATGGGTATCAGCGACTGGGTGGCCGTCATGGCCGACGGGCACTTGGTAGCGGAGGGCCCACCGCACACGATCGGCCGGAACGCCGCAGTCGTGGACGCCTACCTGGGCAAGCGGCACGACGAACCGGATGCGGCAGAAGAGAACGAGAAGGGGGAGGAGAAGGGGAGGGGGAAGGAGGAGCAGTGATGTCCGCCGAGGAGCAGGCACCGGTGCTGGCGGCCGACGACATCGTCGCCGGCTATGTCCCCGGTGTCGACGTGCTGCGCGGATGCAGCATCGAGGTGCGGCCGGGCGAGGTGGTCGGCGTGATCGGCCCGAACGGCGCCGGCAAGTCGACGCTGGTCAAGGCCGTCTTCGGGCTGCTGCGGGTGCGCGCAGGGACCGTGCGGCTGCGCGGCGAGGACGTGACCGGCCGGGCCGCGCACGAGCTGGTCCGGCGGGGCGTGGGCTACGTACCGCAACTCCAGAACGTGTTCCCCACGCTGACCGTCGAGGAGAACCTGCGGATGGGCGTGTATCTGCGGCCCAAGGACCACGCGCGGCGGGTCGCGGCGGTCGAGGAGCTCTTCCCCGTGCTGGCCGACCGCCGCAAGCAGAAGGCCGGCGCGATGTCCGGGGGCGAGCGCCAGATGCTCGCGATGGCCCGCGCGCTGATGATGGAACCGCGGCTGCTGCTGCTCGACGAGCCGTCGGCCGGCCTGTCACCGCTCCATCAGGACCACGTCTTCGACCGGTGCAGAATGATCAACAGCGCGGGCGTCGCCGTGCTCATGGTCGAGCAGAACGCCCGCAGGTGCCTGCAGCTCTGCGACCGCGGCTACGTCCTCGACCAGGGCCGCAACGCGCACACCGGCACGGGTACGGCCCTGCTGCACGACGAGAAGGTGATCGAGCTCTACCTCGGCACGCTCGCCCGCGTCCGTTGACTCCCGCTGTCGGTCCTCGCGGTCACTCCTCGGCCGTGCTGGTCTCGGTACGCAGGGTCTGGAGCTTTCCCTGGTCGTCGTAGCCGTAGACCTCGATCGTCGCCTGGCCGGGTTCGCCGTTGTCGGTGAAGTCGAGCGGCCCGCTCACACCGTTGTAGTCGATGTCCCTGCCGTCGGCGAGCAGCTCCCTGCAGGCGGCGAACGAGTTGCACTTCTCGCCGTCCTTGGTGATCCCGTTCATCTCCTTCACGTACTCGCCCGGGTCGTCGGACTCCGCCTTCTCGGCGGCGAGCGCGATCGTCGTCACACAGTCGAACACCTGCGGTGCGAACTGCAGCTCCTTCAGATCCGGCGCGAATTCCATGAGGTCCTTCACGTACTGCTCGTTCGCCGCCGACGCCGGCGCGGTCCCCTTCATCCCGGAGAGCTTCTCGGGCTGGCCCGGGGAGACCAGGGAGGGCAGCTCCTCGCTGCGCAGCCCGTCGGCGCCGTAGACGCCGATCCGGTCGGGCCCGATCCCGGACTCGATCATGCCCTGCAGGATCTGGGTGCCCTCCTCGAAGGCGATCACCACGGCGGCGTCCGGCCTGGAGTTCTCCATCTGCTGGACGACCTGGTCGAAGTTGGTCGCCTTGGGGTCGTAGGTCTCGGCGAGCGTCACCGTCGCACCACGTTCCTCCAGTGTCTTGCGGGTGGCCTCCATCAGGCCGCGTCCGTAGTCGTCCGCGCGCGCGACCAGGGCCACCCGGTCGTGGCCGTCGTCACGGACGACATCCGCCAGGATGGGCCCCTGCAACGCGTCGCTCGGGACGGTACGGAAGTAGAAGCCGTCGTCCTCGTAGTCGGTGAAGGTGGGAGCGGTGTTCGACCCCGAGCACTGCACGACGCCCGCTCCGGTCACCCGGTCGATGAACGCCAGCGACATACCGGAAGCCGCGGCGCCGACGATCGCGTCCACGCCTGCCGCGAGGACCCGGTCCGCCGACTGTGCGGCAACGGCCTCCTGGCCCGCCTCGTCGCTGGAGACCACAGTGGGCACGGGCTTGCCCAGGACCCCGCCGGCGTCGTTGATCTTCTCGATCGCGAACTTCAGCGACTCGATCTGGGGCGGGCCGAGATAGGCCAGCTGTCCTGTCTCCGGCAGGACGTAGCCGAACTGGAGCTCACCATCGCCCGGGTCCGCCCGGGCAGTGCCGGTCGAACCGCAGACGGCAATCACAAGAGCAGCCGCGCTTGCGAAGATCGCGGACCGCCGTATCGACGCTTTCATCTCCGCCTCCGCTCGTCTACAGGCCGCGGAGGGTCGACTGGCCGGCCCTCCGCCCGCCATCTGTACACGAGCGTAGAACTTGTCCGGAGTCCGGAAAAGTGTAAAATGTATACTTTTTTAATGGATTGGTCGTGTGTGCCGTCGTCGCGCGGGGCGTCCTGATCGCGAACGGAGACGCTCCCTAGTCGCGCACCGTGACGCGCTCCGCCTCCCGGGGGCTGGCCTTGGCGACCACGACGGACGGCCGGTCCCGGCGGGTTCGCAGGCCGGTGAGGGTGATCAGCAGGCCGACGAGGGCGATGAGGGTCACGACCACGAGGCCGGGCCGGTAGCTGTCGAGGACGGCCTGGGGTGTGGCGGTGCCCTTCTCCGGGCTGTTCGCGGTCACCACCGCCGTCACCACCGCGAGGAAGATCGCACCGCCCACTTGGACCGAGGTGTTGAGCAGCCCCGAGACCATGCCCTGCTCGTGCTCTTCCACGCCGTTGGTGGCCTGGACGTTGAAGGACGGGAAGGTCAGTGCGAAGCCCGAGCCGACCAGCAGCATCGTCGGCAGGATCACGGAGGCGTAGCCGGGGTTCAGGTCGATGCGCAGGAACAGGACGTAGCCGGCCACCATGAGGGCGAAGCCGAGCACCATCAGCCGGGCCGTGCCGAACCGGTCGATGACGGCGCCCACCTTCGTCGCGGAGAGCGCCACCAGCGCGCCCGCCGGGAGGAACGCCAGGGCCGTGTGCAGTGCGGACCAGCCGAGCAGCTGCTGCATGTACAGGGTGACCAGGAACTGGAAGCCGATGTAGCTGCCGACGAACGTCAACGCGCCCAGCTGGGCCCGTACCTGCGGCCCCGAGCGCAGCACCCCGAGCCGGATCAGCGGGCTGGGGCTGCGCCGTTCGACGGCGACGAAGGCGGCCAGCAGTACGGCCACGGCGACGAAGGACAGGACGGTCCGGGCCGCGGCCCAGCCCACCTCGGGCGCCTCGACGACTGTGAAGACGAGCAGCAGCATCGAGGCGGTGCCGAGGACGGCGCCGGGGATGTCGTAGCCGCCTTGGCCGCGCTCGCGCTCACTGCGCGGCAGCAGCTTCAGGCCGACGAACAGGGCGATCAGCGCGATCGGGGCGGGCAGCAGCATGGTGAGCCGCCAGCTGGCTTCCGTGAGCAGGCCGGAGAAGACGAGGCCCATCGAGTAGCCGGTGGCGCCGCAGGTGGTGTAGATGGCCAGGGCGCGGTTGCGCAGCGGGCCTTCGGGAAACGTCGTGGTGATGATCGACAGGCCGGCGGGGGCCGTGAAGGCCGCGCTCAGGCCCTTGATGAAGCGGCTGGCGATGAGCAGCGGCCCGGAGTCGACGAGGCCGCCGAGCAGCGAGGCCAGTGCGAAGACGCCCAGCGCCACGAGGAAGACCTGGCGCCGGCCCAGCAGGTCGGCGGCCCGTCCGCCGAGGAGCAGCAGACCGCCGTAGCCGAGGATGTAGCCGCTGACGATCCATTGCAGCGCCGAGGTCGACAGGCCGAGGTCGGCGCCGATGGACGGCAGCGCGACGCCGACCATGGACACGTCCAGGGCGTCCAGGAACATCGCGGCGCAGAGCACCAGCAGGGTGCCCCAGAGTCGCGGAGTCCAACGTCCGTCGGACGCGGGGGTGGTGAGCGGAGAGATCATGCCCGAGACACTACATGCGCATGCATGCGATGCAAGTGCATTTAATTCAGATGCAACGAACTCGGCACTCTGTTACGGTGCGGCGCATGGCGGCGAAGCAGGCCGAGCAGGCGCTCGTGGAACAGTGGCGGGACATTCTGGCGCTGCATGCGCGAACACAGTGTGAACTGGACCGCGCGCTGCACGGCCACGGCCTGTGCGCCAGCGACTTCGAGGTGCTCGACGTCCTCGCCGGGTGCCGGACGCCGAAGGGCACCCCGTCCTACCGCGTGCAGGAGATCTCCGAGCGCGTCCATCTGAGCCAGAGCGCGCTGTCGCGGCTGATCGCCCGGCTGGAGAAGGAGGGGCTCGTGGAGCGCTGCATGTGCTCCGAGGACCGGCGGGGCGTGGAGGTCGCGCTCACGCCCAAGGGCCGCGCGCTGCACGGCGAGGTGCTGCCGGTGCAGCGCGCGGTGCTGGCGCGGATGCTGACAGAGGACTGAGCCGCTCGGGCACTGAGCCGCCCGGGGCGCGGAGCCGTCAGACCCCGGACGCCTCCCGCCACAGCGTGGCGAGCGCCCGGTCGCCCGTGACGTTCGGCAGGGGAGCCCGGTTCCACAGGGCCAGGTACAACTGCTCCGCCGGGCCGGACAGTTCGCACTCCGCCTCGTCCGTCGCGCCCCGCGTGGTCACGGGCGGTTCCGGGGACAGCCGTACGGTCCACACCGCGTCGGTGTCGTCCGTGCGTACGCGCAGGACACGTGGCCCGGGGGTGCGCACCCGGCTCCTGGGGCGGGCGTGGAAGCCGCGCAGCAGTTCGTCGATGCCGTCGGTCGCGAAGTCCGGGGCGACGGTGGACGGGGCGCCCCCGCGTGCGGACTCGGCGTCGACCCGGTGCACGGCCGTCTCGTGCGACTGCCGCCGGGTCCAGAAGGCCAGCGCGGACGGCGCGGGCAGGAAGGCCCAGCACTCCACGTCGGGCGAGGCGCCGGCCAGGGTGTCGACGAGGTGGCGGTGGCTGTCGCGGTACCAGGCCACGAGCTCCGCGCCGTCGAGGTCCGGGGCCTCACCCGGCGGGCGCGGATCGGTGAGCCCCTCGGCGACGTACGACGCGGCCCAGCGGTGCACCGCGCCCGTATGCCGCAGCAGGTCGCGCACCTGCCACTCCGGGCAGGTCGGCACCTTCGCGTCCGTCCCGGCCTCCTCGGCGGCCGCGGCCAGCAGCAGGCCCTCTGACTCCAGTGCGTGCAGGAACTCGGCGGTCTCCATGGCGCCGAGTCTGCCGCATGGAGCGCGCTCCGGGCCCCGGGATTTCGCCGGGGGTCACGGCAGCGGCGTACCGCCGGTGGCGTTGACGATCTCGGCCGTGATGTACGACGCCTCCTGCGAGGCGAGGAAGACATACGCCGGGGCCATCTCGGCCGGTTGTGCGGGCCGTCCGATCGGCGCCTGCTTGCCGAACGTCTGCGTGTCCGGCAGCGTCGCCGGGATCAGCGGCGTCCACACCGGGCCCGGCGCCACCGCGTTCACGCGGACGCCCCGGTCGATCAGCATCTGCGCCAGCCCCTGCGTGAACGTGACGATCGCGCCCTTCGTCGTCGCGTAGTCCAGCAGGTGAGGGCTGGGCTTGTAGGCCTGCACCGAAGCGGAGTTGATGATGCTGCCGCCCTCCGGGATATGGGGCAGGGCCAGCTTGCACAGCCAGAACATGCCGTACAGGTTGGTGCGCAGCACCCGGTCGAACTGCTCGGTGGTGATCGCCTCGATGCCGTCGGGCTGCGACATCTGGTACGCCGCGTTGTTCACCAGGACGTCGATCCGGCCGAACTCCGCGACGGCGCGGTCGACCAGCGCCCGGCAGTTCTCCTCCTCCCGTACGTCGCACGAGACTGCCACGGCGCGCCGCCCGGCCTCCTCGACCAACCGGGCCGTCTCGGCCGCGTCGTCCTTCTCGTCGTCCAGGTGCGTGAAGAGCACATCGGCCCCCTCCCGGGCGTACGCCAGGGCGACCGCACGGCCGATCCCCGAGTCCCCGCCGGTGATCACGGCCTTGCGGCCCTCCAGGCGGCCACTGCCCCGGTAGGAGTCCTCACCGTGGTCCGGGGGCGGGTCCATCGGCCCGGTCCAGCCGGGATGCGGCTGATCCTGGGAGGGAAACTCGGGGGTCGGGTGCAGGTCGCCGGGGTGCTGCTGTTCGGTCACGGGTCTGCCTCCTCGTCCATGGCGTACGGCCCGACGTTGGCGACGGGCGTGGCCACGGGTACCCCGGAACACGGCGGTGCCGATCGATCGACCGCGGAGGACCGGACCCGCGGACCCCGACGCGCGGGTGCTCGGCGTCCGGCTGCGCCGCTGCCACCGGGGTCCCCGCTTCTCCGGGGCACAGTGAACGACGAGACCGCCGCGAGCAGGCGTCGCGCCTGGCGACCGGCGTCCGGGCGAGCGGCGGGGCGCCGTGAGGGGCACGGCGGCGGTTCGCTGGCAGGGCATTGGTGTGCGGCGGAGTTGCCGACGTCGGTGCGGCGCAATCGGTGTCCCGGTTCTCGGCGAACGGCGAGGCCGCAGTGGCCGGGGTGGGGCTGGTGTCCGGGTTCGCAGTCGGCGGTGAGGCCGCGCGAGCGCTACGACGCGTCCGGCGCCCCGGCAACCGGCCGACGGAACCGGCGCGGCCGGTCCCGGGGCATCGAGCGGCCGGTGCCCTCGGCCGGAGCCTCAGCCCCCGGCCGCCCGCCGCGTCGCTGCCCCCACGAGCGCTCCGACCGCCGCCGCCACCGCGGCGAGCACCGCCACGCTGGTCAGGGCGGTGGGCAGGGTGAACCAGTCGGCCATGAAGCCGATCGCGGGCGGCCCGAGGAGCATGCCGCCGTAGCCGAGGGTGGAGGCCGTGGCGACGCCGCTGGGGCCGGCGAGCGCGCCCGCGCGTTCCACGGCCACCGGGAAGAGGTTCGCGAGGCCGAGGCCCGTGACCGCGTAGCCGAGCAGGGCCGCCCAGAGGGAGGGGGCGAGTGAGCCGAGCAGCATGCCGGCCGCCGCGGTGCTGCCGCCCGCGACGACGGTCCGGGTCCGCCCCAGACGTTCCAGGAGCGTGGTGCCGGTCAGCCGCCCCACCGTCATGGCGAGCGCGAAGCAGGAGTAGCCGGCGGCCGCGGCGCCCGGCGAGGCGTCCAGGTCCTGTTCGAGGTGCAGGGCGCCCCAGTCGGCCAGCGCCCCCTCGCCGTACGCGGTGCACCCCGCGATCACACCGAAGACGATCACCAGCCCCCGGGTACGGCCGTCCAGCCGGCGCGGGGCGTCCTTCGCGGGTCGTTCCCGCTCCGGCGGCGTCGGCGGCTCGTGCCGCAGGAGGGTCGGTCCCGCCAGGGCCGTCACCAGCAGCCCGACGACGGTGAGCAGCAGCAGATGCCGGGTGGGGGAGAGGACCCCCGCGAGCAGCCCGCCCAGACCCGCGCCGATCATGCCGCCCAGGCTGAACGCGGCGTGGAAACTCGGCATGATCGGCCGCCGCAGCGCGGCCACCAGCTCGACGGCCGCGCTGTTGAAGGCGACGTTGATCCCGCCGTACGCGGCGCCGAAAAACAGGAGCACGAGACCGAGCGCGAGGACCGAGTGGGTGAGCGGGGGCAGGGCCACGCTGAGCGAGAGCAGGACCGCGCAGACGACGGTGACCTGATGGTTGCCGTAGCGGCGGCACAGGCGACCGGTGAGCGTCATGGTGATGACGGCACCGGCCGAGACACCCAGGAGGGCGAGGCCGAGCGCGCTGGCGGAGGCGTCAGTCTGTTCCTTGATGGCGGGGATGCGCACGACCCAGCCGGCGAAGACGAAGCCGTCGAGGGCGAAGAAGACGGTGAGTGCGATACGGAGTCGGGTCAGGGAGCTGCCGTCGCCCGGCACTGCACTGTGCGTTCGGGGTTTGTTTATCTGCGGCACAAAATCAGGTTAGGTGGGTGCGGGGGCGGCGACAAGGTGGGACTCTGGGACGAGAGGCATCCGCCGAGAGGGAAGCCGAGGCGACTCGGGAGGACGCATGGGACGTGACGTGCCGGCCCGGGTGTTCACGCGGGAGGACCGCCGTCGCTACCGGCAGAAGATGCACACCGACCTCGAGGTGCTGGCGCGGATGCTCGCCGAGTCGGGCTTCGAGAGCGAGCGCCCCCGGGTCGGGCTGGAGATCGAACTCAACCTGGTGGACGGCGAGGGACTGCCCGCGATGCGGAACACCGACGTCCTTCAGGCGATCGCCGACCCCGCCTGGTCGAGCGAGCTGGGCCGCTTCAACCTGGAGATCAACATCGCGCCCCGGGAACTCACGACCGGCGGCCCCGGAGACTGGGAGCGGGAGATCCGGGAGGCCCTCAACCACGCCGAGGACCGCGCCTCGGCCGTCGGCGCCCACCTGATCATGGTCGGCATCCTGCCGACACTCGGGGAGACGCATGTGAGCGAGGCCGCCCTGTCCGGCGACCCCCGGTACCAGTTGCTCAACGAGCAGATCTTCGCGGCACGCGGCGAGGATCTGCGGATCACGGTCGACGGAGTCGAGCGCCTCGCGACCTACGCGGACACCATCACCCCCGAGGCCGCCTGCACCAGCACCCAGTTCCACCTCCAGGTCGCCCCGAAGGAGTTCCCGCACTACTGGAACGCGGCCCAGGCCATCGCGGGCGTGCAGATCGCCCTCGCGGCGAACTCGCCCTACCTCTTCGGCCGGGAACTGTGGCGCGAGACCCGTATCCCCCTGTTCGAGCAGGCCACCGACACCCGCCCCGAGGAGATCAAGGCCCAGGGCGTCCGGCCCCGCGTGTGGTTCGGGGAGCGCTGGATCACCAGCGTCTTCGATCTCTTCGAGGAGAACGTGCGCTACTTCCCGGCCCTCCTGCCGCTGTGCGACGACGAGGACCCGCAGCGGACACTCGACCTGGGCGGCGTTCCGGAGCTGGGCGAGCTGACCCTGCACAACGGCACCATCTACCGCTGGAACCGCCCGATCTACGCCGTCACGGACAGCGGTCCGCATCTGCGCATCGAGAACCGGGTGCTGCCCGCCGGGCCCACCGTCGCCGACACCATCGCCAACGGCGCCTTCTACTACGGACTGACCCGCGCCCTGGTCGACGAGGACCGGCCGGTGTGGACGCGGATGTCCTTCTCGGTCGCCGAGGAGAACCTGCACACCGCCGCCCGCGACGGCATCGACGCCCGCCTGTACTGGCCAGGGGTGGGCGAAGTGCCGGTCACGGAACTGGTGTTGCGGCGCCTGCTGCCGCTCGCCCACCGGGGCCTGGAGCTGGCCGGCATGGACGACGCGTGGCGCGAACCCCTGCTCGGCATCATCGAGCAGCGCTGTGTCACCGCCCGCAACGGCGCCCTCTGGCAGGCCGAGACGGTCCACCATCTGGAGAAGGCCGGCATCTCCGACCGGCGTGAGGCCTTGCGGCAGATGACCAAGACCTACATGGACTACATGCACATGAACGCGCCCGCGCACACCTGGCCCGTGGACTGACCCCCGCGGCATCGCCCGGTCACACCCGGCCGGGAGCGACCGGGCCCTTCCAGTCCCCGGCGGCCGTCCACGGCACCGGCTCGGGCGCCTGTGCCGAGGTCGTCAGCTCGATCCGTCGTCCCTCGGCCGACGAACGGAGCAGGGCCGTCATCGTCTCCAGGACGTGCAGGGCGAGTTCGCCGTTCGCACGCGGCGCCCGCTGCCCCTCGGCGGTGATGAAGTCGAGCAGGCCGACGCCGCGTGCGCCGTCCTCGTAGCCCGCCGACACCGGCAGGGCGCGCCACCGGGAGTCGCCGAGCGCGTGCAGCCGGACCTCGCCGTCGAAGCGGTTCGGATCGGGCACCGAGAGGGTCCCCGTCTCGCCGTGGACCTCGATCGGCGCGGCCGTGGTCGCCACACCGTCGAAGCTCGTCGTGAGCGTCGTCAGCGCCCCGCCTACGTGTTCCAGCACCCCGGAGACATGACTGTCCACCTCGACCGGGATCCGCTCACCCGTGCGCGGCCCGGAACCGATGACCCGCTCGGCCCGTAGCCGCCCGCCCGCCCCGATCACGGCACGCACCGGGCCCAGCAGGTGGATCAGGGACGTGAGGTAGTACGGCCCCATGTCCAGGAGGGGGCCGCCGCCCTCGGTGTAGTAGAAGTCGGGGTGGGGATGCCAGCGTTCGTGGCCCGGGGTGATCATCACGGCCGAGGCGAACTGGGGGCGTCCGACGCTCCCCGCCTCGACGGCCGCCCGCGCCGTCTGGACCCCCGTGCCCAGGACGGTGTCCGGCGCGCACCCCACACCGACGCCCGCATTCGCGGCGGCCTCCACGACGGCGCGGGCGTCGGCGAGTGTCGCCGCCAGCGGCTTCTCCCCGTAGACGTGCTTGCCGTGACCGATGGCTCCGAGGGCGATGGCGGCGTGGGCGGCCGGGGTGGTGAGGTTCAGCACCGTGTCCACGTCCGGGCTGCCCAGCAACTCCTCGACCGTCATCGCCTCGACACCGGCCAGTTCGGCGGCGACGGCGGCCGAACGGGAGGCGTCGAGGTCGGCGACGGCGGTGACGCGCACGGCGGGATGTCCGGCGAGCGTGTCGAGGTACGCGCGGGAGATGACGCCCAGTCCTACGACGCCGATGCGGTGCGCGTCGCCCACAGCATGCCCCTCTCGATGATGGTGCGGACGTCGGGGTGCTCCAGCACGTCGAGGCTGTGCCCCGGTGTCGTCACCAGGACGCGCCCGGCACCCCACCGGCGGGTCCAGACCGCCGGCGAGGTGACCGGCCGGTGCCAGGGCTGCCACGGCCGGGCGGGATGCGTGGTGGTGGCCAGGACGTCGATGAGGTCGTCGTGGAGCACCCAGTACTGCTCGGTGTCCAGCTCGAAGTCCTCGATGCCCGCCGTGACGGGGTGCGCGCGACCGGCCTCGGTGAGGGCGACGGTGTGCGGCAGGAAGTTGTCCTCCGCCACGCCCCGACGCTCGCACGGTTCCTTTCCCGGGTGGGTCGCGAACTGGCCCCCGACCAGGTGGAGATAGTCGGCGGAGGCGCGGAACGAGTCGGCGATGCCGCCGTGCCAGCCGGTGAAGCCGGTGCCGGCCACGACCGCCTCACTCAGTCCGGCCACCTGCTCGCGCGTGATCTCCGACATCGTCACGCACTGCACGACGAGGTCGGTGGCCGCCATCTCGGCGGTGTCGGCGTAGACGTCGGTCGACTCCTCGACCCGGACGGCGTATCCGTTGTCCCGGAGGAAGGGCAGGAACAGCTCCGTCGCCTTGACCGGCTCGTGGCCTTCCCATCCGCCTCGGACAACCAGGGCTCTCTTCTGCGTCATCGTGATCTCACTATGCGCGGGGCGTCCGGGCTTCGAAAAGAGGGCAGGGCCTCACGAAAGTTTCGCGGCGGCGGCCCGGGCCCCGACCGTCCAGCAGGCCGCGGTGAAGCGGACTTCCGTGCCGTGCACGAACGGTTCGAAGGCGGAGCGGACCGTCTCGACGATCCGTACGCGCGTCTCCTCGTCCACCTCCGGCAGCGCCATGCCGAGGGGGCCGAGCCGGGTGAAGTAGTGGACCAGTTCCTTCTCGGGCAGGGTGCAGTCGATGTCGACCGGCCGGATGTCGATATCGGCCCACCCGCTCTCCGTCAGGACGCGGCGGACCCTGTCCGGGTCCGCGAAGGCGAACTGTCCCGGCTCGTCGGGCCGTCGGACGGGCAGGTCCGGCAGCAGCGGTGCGGCGGCGCGCTGGGCCGTCGTCATGAACGGGTTCTCGGCGGGGTCCCGCCAGACGATCAACCGGAGCGCGGCGTCCTCCCGGGCGGCGCACCGGAGATTGGCGAAGGCCCGGACCGGGTCGTCGAAGAACATGACGCCGAAACGCGAGACGACGGCGTCGAAGGTGCCGGGCTCGAAGGCGTGCTCCTGCGCGTCGGCGCGGACGAAGGAGGCCTGTACGCCCTCCCGCCCGGCACGCTCCCGGGCTGTGTCGATCAACGGCTCGGAGATGTCGACGCCGACACACTGACGCCCCGGGCCGAGCCGCCGCGCGAGAGCCAGCGTGGTGCCGCCCGTCCCGCAGCCGACGTCGAGCACGTGTTCCGCGCCCGCGGCGGACACGGCCTCGACGAGCAGGTCCTCCATGGGCCTGAACATCCCGTCCAGCACCGGCTGGAGATCCACCCAGGCGTGACCGGCCCGGCCGTTCCAGCGGGCGGTCTGTTCGTCGTCGTTCCTGCGCTCGGCGTTCATGGTCGTCGGTTCTCCCTCTGCTAGCCGTCTGCTTGCCCAGTGTCTTGCTTCGGTCGGGGCGAGATGACAGCTTTCTACTTCAAGTCGACTTGAGGTCAAGGGAATGACGGACCTGGACATCGCCGAAGTGGCGCAGCGCGCCGGGGTGCCCGCCTCGACGCTGCGGTTCTACGAGGAGAAGGGGCTGATCGCCCCGACCGGGCGGCGAGGACTGCGCCGGCAGTTCGACCCCGGCGTACTGGAACGGCTGGCGCTGATCGCGCTGGGGCGGAGCGCCGGGTTCTCGCTCGACGAGATCGCGCAGATGTTCGCGCCGGACGGGCCGCCCCGGATCGACCGGCGCATGCTGGCGGACAAGGCGGAGGCACTGGATCGCCGGATCAGCGAACTGGGCGTGCTCCGCGACTCCCTGCGCCACGCCGCCGCCTGCCCCGCGCCGAGCCACATGGAGTGCCCCACCTTTCGCGGCCTGCTCGACGCGGCGGCGTCGGGCGGTGTCCCCACGCCGAGGAGGCGGATGCCCGGCGGCTAGCCGCATGGCCCCGCGCTACGCGGTGTCGCCGTGCGGGCCGGCCGTCTCCCGCTCCGGCGTCGTCGTCACGGTCGCCACCCCGCGCGCCCGCAGCTCCCCGAGGACGGCCGGGTCGGCGGTGTCGTCCGTGACCAGGGTCCAGCCCTCGCGCAGGGCCGTCCAGGCGTGGAAGGGGCGGCGGCCGAGCTTGGCCGCGTGGGCGAGGACGTAGACGTGGTCGGCGCGGCGGGCCATCAGCTCCTTGAGGCGGGTCTGGCGCAGGTCCGCCTCGCAGATGCCCAGTTCGGGGGAGATGCCGTCCGTGCCGAGGAAGACCCGGTCGAACGTCAGGCGCTCCAGAGCGGCTTCCGTGAGCGGCCCGACGAAGCCCTGGCTGAGCGGGCGCAGGGTGCCGCCGAGGCACTCGACGTGCACCGTCTCGACGTCGGACAGCGCCTGGAGGGCGGTGAGTCCGGTCGTCGCCACGGTGAGGTCCTCGGCCGTGCGCAGCTCGTGGGCGAGCGCGCCCACCGTGGACCCGGCGTCGAGCAGCAACGTCTCACCGGGCCGCACCTGGGCCGCCGCCCAGCGGGCGATGGCCTGCTTGGCCTCGAAGGCCTCGCCCACGCGCTGCCGCAGGGACGCCTCGGGGTGCGCGGCCAGCGCCATGGCCCCGCCGTAGGTGCGGGCCAGACGGCCGTCGGTGGTGAGCTTGGCCAGGTCGCGGCGGATGGTCGAGGCCGTCACGCCGAACAACTGCGAGAGCTCCTCCACGCTCGCCAGGCCGGTGGTGGTGGCGAGGTGGACGATGCGGTCGCGCCGCGCCTTGGATCCGGTCACAGACATAGGTTCTTCAGGTCCTCAATAGTCCTGGGCCGTCCTGGGCCGCACGCGTGCCTGCCGCGAACCGAGGTCAGCGGGCGGCCGGAGCGGTCGACATCTCGGCGGCCTGGCGCAGAGCCTCGACCATGCTACCGGCCTCGGCCCGGCCGGTTCCGGCGATGTCGAAGGCCGTGCCGTGGTCGACGGAGGTGCGGATCACCGGCAGTCCGACGGTGAGGTTGACCCCGGCCTCGATGCCGAGGACCTTGACGGGGCCGTGCCCCTGGTCGTGGTACATCGCGACGATGAGGTCGTAGTCGCCGCGCGAGGCCAGGTAGAACGCCGTGTCGGCGGGCAGCGGGCCGCGTGCGTCGATGCCGTCGGCGCGGACCCTCTCCAGCGCCGGGACGATCTTCGTCTCCTCCTCGCCGTAGCCGAACAGGCCGTTCTCGCCCGCGTGCGGGTTGATGCCGCAGACACCGATCACCGGGTCGGGGGTCCCGGCGCGCACCATCGCCTCGTGGCCCCGGCGCACCGTGCGCTCCACCAGGCCGGGCTCGATGCGGTTCACGGCGTCGATCAGCCCGATGTGGGTGGTGACGTGGATGACCTTCACCCGGGGGGTCGACAGCATCATCGACACCTCCTCGACGCCCGTGAGGTGGGCGAGGAGTTCGGTGTGGCCGGGGTAGAGGTGGCCCGCGGCGTGCAGGGCCTCCTTGTTGAGCGGGGCGGTGCAGATGCCGTCCACCTCGCCGCGCAGGGCGAGTTCGGCGGCGACCCGGACGTAGTGGTAGGCGGCGCCGCCCGCGACGGGGGACAGCTCGCCCCAGGGCAGGTCGGCGGGGAGCAGGCCGAGGTCGATCACGTTGATCCGGCCGGGTGTGAACTCCGCCTGGGCCGGACCGTCGACGGGCACGATCTCGCAGCTGACGCCGAGAACGCCGGCCGCCTGCCGCAGGCGCTCGGCGTCGCCCACGACGACGGGGCGGCAGTCGCGCAGGGTGTCGGGGTGCAGCAGCGCCGGCACGATGACCTCGGGCCCGATGCCCGCGCCGTCGCCCATGGTCACCGCGATGACCGGGAGCGGCCGGGAGGCCGCGGAGGTCTGGCCGGCGGTGGCGGCGGAGGAGGGGGCTGCGTTCACGGGGCTACTCCTGTGGGGTCGGTCGGAACGTGACGTACGGGTGCGGGGCGCAGGGCCCGGACGATGCGCCGCAGGGAGTCGGCCCCGCCGTAGCTGCCGGGCCGGGTGACGACCGAGCGGCCGTCGGGTGTGCGGGAGAGGACCGCGCCGTGGTGGATCTGGCCCACCGGGCGCAGGTCGGTGACGCGCAGGGCGTCCAGGACACGGCGGGCGGTCTCGCCGCCGGTGAGGACCAGGTCGCAGTCGCGTGCGGCGTCGGCGACGGTGTCGGCGAGCGCGGCGACGAGACGGCGCGCCTGGGCGAGGTCGGCCGCTCCGGTGACGCGGACGACCGTGACGGCGGTGACGGGGGGTGCGAGCCGCCGAGGGGAGTGCAGGAGATCGCGGGTGCTGAGGGAGATTTCGTGCGCTCCGTCCGCGAGGAGGTGCGCGACCTGTTCGCGTGCTGACGGTTCGGCCGTGCCTACGACGATCAGCAGCGGCCGGACGGCGTCCCCGGCGTCGAGTGTGTTCACCCCGTGCGGGCCCAAGAGCCGCCCCAGGGCACCCGCGAGTCCGCCGGTGCCCAACAGCCGTATAGCGGGGCCCAGTTCGAGAGCCGCGGCAGCGATCGCGTCCAGGTCGGTCTCGGTCTCCGCGTCGCAGACCGGATGCCATCCCTGCGCGAAACGCGCACGCAGGGCTTCTCGTAGCGCGCCGGGAGCTCCGCGTACGTCCGTGAGCGGCACCGGAGCTGACGGCAGGTCACCGAGCGCGGCGGCGACCGAGGTGGGGGCGGGCCGCGCCTCGGAACGCCAGGCGTCCGTCTCGTGCAGCGGCACCCCGTCGAGGTGGACGACCCCGCCCCGGACCGTGCGCCGGGCCGCAGGCAGCGCGGTCGCGATCACCACGCCCCGGCCGTCCCGCGCGTAGGCGGCCGCCTCGGCGGCGAGGTTGCCCCTGAGCAGCGAGTCGACCTTCTTGAAGAGCACCGTTCCGGCGGGCACCCCGTGTGTGACGTCGCGTACCGCCCGTGCCGCCTCGGTGCCCGGCAGCTGCCGCGAGTCGAGATCGAGGACGAGCGACTCCCCGGGCGCGGCGGCGACCGGTCCGGGGACCGGCCCCAGCAGGATCCGGGCGGGCGAGCGCAGCGCCACCGCGGTCTCGGCGGCGCCGGACAGATCGTCGGCGAGAGCGAGTACGGGCCGGTGGGCGGCCTGGCCATGGCCGTCGGAGCCGGCTGCGGAGAGGGACACGGGTACCTCCTCGGGCGGCCCGGTCGGGCTGCCTCGGGAACCGATGATGACATGAGTTGCGCGAAATGCGCGAGACCCCTTGCGCACTTCGCGCAGTCGTGCCACCTTTTCCGGCGCGACACCTGTTCGTATCCCGCCGGCCCGGCCCCCTACCGGACCGCGGCGAAGCCGCACGAACACCACGAGCCGGTCGCCCCCCGGAACGCGAGAAGGTCGACGATGACCCCAAGCCCCTATGACGCACCCCCGGACCACAGCCTCCAGGCCCCCGCCAAGGACCAGCACCCCCAGTCGGAGCCCCTCGGCCGCCCCGTCCGCCGCCGCACCCTGCTGCGTCTCGGCGCGCTCGGCGGCACGGGCCTCGCCCTCGGTCCCCTGTCCGCCTGTGCCGGACCCACCGGGGCCCCCGGCCCCGGCACCCTCACCCTCGGCCTGAACCGCTCACTGGTGAGCCTCGACAACAAGCTGAACCAGTTCGACGCCGCCGTCACCGTGCAGCGCGCGGTCCGCCAGGCTCTCACGGGCATCGGCCCCGGCATGCGCGTCCAGCAGGTCCTCGCCGACCGGTTCGCTATGACCGGGCCGACCACGTGGAGCGTGCTGTTGCGCGAGGGCGTGCGCTACTCCGACGGCAGCCCCGTCACCGTCGAGGACGTCGCCACCGCCCTGGAGATGTACGGCAAGGTCAACGGCTCCTTCCTCCTCGGCCTCTTCCCGGAGCTGCCCACCGTCGAGAAGACCGGCGAGCGCACCTTCGAGCTGCACACCAAGCGCCCCGTACCCGTCCTCGACCGGCTGATGGCCAACATCCACATCACCCCGGCCGCCGCCAACCGCCCCGAGGAACTCCAGAGCGGCGTCGGCTCAGGGCCGTACAAGGTGACCGAGGCCAACAGCGGCGCCGGTGAGTACACCCTCGGCCGCAACCCCCGTTACTGGGGCCGCCCGGCCCACGTCGAAACCGTCCGGGTGCGCTTCGTGCCCGAGGAGTCCAGCCGGGTCATCGCCCTGCGCAGCGGCGAGCTGGACGTCGTCGACACCCTCACTCCGGACTCGGCGGAGCAGCTCACCGGCCTGCCCGGCGTCATCGTCGAGGAGCGGGCCGGCGCGCGCATCAACCAGCTCTTCTACAACTTCCGCAAGAAGCGGGGCGAGCCCCTCGCCGATCCCCGGGTCCGCCGCGCCCTCACCTACGCCGTCGACGGCGACGCCCTGATCAAGGACGTCCTCACCGACTCCGCCCAGGAGGCCCAGGGCGTCGTCCCGCTGGTCCTGGAGGGCGCGATACGCACCGGCGGGTACACCTACGACCCGAGCAGGGCGAAGGCCCAGCTCAAGGCACTGGGCGCCGAGGGGCTGCGGATCCGGATCATCTGGGAGTCGGGCGAGTTCGCCGCCGACAGCTCCGTCATGGAGGCCGTCGCCGACATGTTCCGCGACGTGGGCGTACGCGCCTCCCTGCTCCAGTTCGAACCGGGCGGCGACATCCTGAAGTGGCGCCAGGGCCGCGGCGGCGACTGGGACGTCATCGGCAACGGCTTCCCCGGCACCACCGGCCAGGCCCTCACCTCCCTCCAGGGCATGTACGGCGGCACCCCCGAGCGGGAACGCACCCGCGACACCTACATGGGCTATGTCATCCCGGACATCCAGCGCCGCCTGGAGGACGCCGCCACCGAGACCGACGCCGCCGCCCGCGACCGCAAGCTGGCCGCCGCGCAGCACGCCGTCTGGAACACCTGGCCCAGCCTGTGGGCCTTCGCGCCCAAGACGCTGCTCGCCCGCCGCGAGCGCGTGCGCGACCTGGGCCTGCTCCAGCTCAACTCCTACGACCTGTCCGCCGTACGGCTGGAGGGCTGAGCCGTGGCCACCTACCTCGCCCGCCGTATCGGCCAGAGCCTGCTGGCCGTCTTCCTCACCCTCACCACGGTCTTCCTGCTGCTGCGCCTGGCCCCAGGCGACCCGGCCGCCGCCTACGCCGCGCCGAGCGCCACGGCCGCCGACCTCGCCCGCATCCGCGCCCAGTTCGGCCTCGACGAACCGCTCGTCGTCCAGTACGGGATCTTCCTGCGGGACCTGTGCACCGGGAACCTCGGCACCAGCTACTCCTTCCACGCCTCCGCGTTCCAGGTGGTCATGGACCGGCTGCCGTACACCATCACCCTCGCGGTCTCCGCCATCGCGGTCACCACCGTCGTCGCCGTACCGCTCGGCGTGTGGATGGCCCGGCGCGCCGACACCAAGCGGGAGCTGGGTGCCAACGTCCTGACGATCACCGGGCAGTCGATGCCGGACTTCTGGACCGGCGTGATGCTGCTGACCGTCTTCGCGGTACTGCTCCCGGTACTGCCCGCCTCCGGCTTCACCACCTGGAGCGGCCTGATCCTGCCCACGGTGACCGTGGCCGTCCTCCAGCTCGCCCTGATCTCACGCCTGGTGCGCCGCGAGATGAGCACCGCGCTCGCCGCCCCCTACACCACGGTCGCCCGCTCCCGCGGGGTCTCCGAACGCACCCTGACCTGGCAGTACGGCCTGCGCAACTCCGCCGTGCCGCTCGTCACCGCCCTGGGCACCCGCTTCGCGGCCCTGCTCAACGGTGTCGTGGTCGTCGAGGTCGTCTTCGGCTGGCCGGGCGTCGGCTCACTCGTCGTCCGCGCCCTGGAAACGCGCGACTACCCGCTCATCCAGGCCACCGTCCTCGTCACGGCCACCCTCGCGATCCTCGTCCAGCTTCTCGTCGACCTCGCCTACCCGCTGTTCGATCCGCGCGTACGACTCGGAAAGGCGGCCTGACCATGGCCGGTGTCATCTCCACCCCGGCCGCCGGCGCCGAGCGGCCCAGCGCCGTCACCGCCCGCGACCTCGCCCGGGCCACCGCGACCCGGCAGCGGCGCGGCTCACGCTTCAAGATCTGGGCCGGGTCCGTGTGCACGGCCCTGGTCGTTCTGCCCGTCGCCCTGGCGAGCCTGCTGCCCCTGCCGGAGGCCAACGCCCAGGACCTCTCGGAGCGAAGGCTGCCACCGCTCAGCGCGGGACATCTGCTCGGCACCGACCAGCTCGGCCGCGACCTGCTGTCGCGCATCCTGCACGGCGGCCAGGTTTCCCTGTCGGTCGGCGTCCTCGCGGTCCTGGTGTCCGGGCTGATCGGCATCCTCGCCGGATCGGCCGCGGGCTTCTTCGGCGGCTGGGTCGACGCGCTCGTCTCCCGCTTCCTGGAGGCCCAGCTCGCCCTGCCCCTGCTGATGATGCTGCTGCTCGTCGTAGCCCTCTTCGGGCCCTCCGTCACCGTCATCACCTGTGTGATCGCCGTCGCGCAGTGGCCCGAGGTGGCGCGGCTGACCCGCTCCCTCGTCCTGGTCGAGCGCGAGAAACCGTACGTCGCCGCCGCCCGCGTGCTGGGCCTGCGCGGCTGGCAGATCCTCACCCGGCACGTGGTGCCCAACGTCGTACGGCCGGTGAGCCTCGTCGTACTGTTGCTGCTGGCCCAGGCCGTGCTGCTGGAGAGCGCGCTGAGCTTCCTCGGCGCCGGACCGCAGCGGCCCTTCGCCACCTGGGGCCGGATCATCTCCGACGGCCAGGCCTACATCACCACCTCGTGGTGGCTGGTCACCCTGCCCGGCCTGGTCATCGCCCTCCTCGTCGTCGGGGTCAACCTGCTGGGCGACGGACTGCGGGACCGCACCCGCCGCCGGAAGGGAGCGGGAGCATGACACCGCTGCTGGAAGTGAACGACCTCCAGATCGAACTCATCACCGCGCACGGCGTCGTCCGGGCCGTCGACGGCGTCAGCTTCACCGTCGGCCGCGGCGAGACCGTGACCCTCATCGGCGAGTCCGGATCCGGCAAGTCGACCACCGCGATGGGCGTACTGCGGCTGCTGCCGGAGGGACTGGCCGTGCTGTCCGGAAGCGTCCGCGTCGGCGGCCGGGACGTCGTCGCCGACCCCGGCGCGGCATGCGCGGTACGCGGCCGGACGGCGTCCCTGATCCCGCAGGACCCGATGACCGCCCTCAGCCCCGTCCACACCATCGGCCGGCAGCTCGGCGAGGCGATCCGCCTGCGCCACCCCGAACTGTCCAGGGCCCAGGCCCGCGAGAAGGGCGTCGAGCTGCTCGCCCAGGTGCGCATCACGCGCCCAGAGACCCGCTGGAAGTCCTACCCGCACCAGTTCTCCGGCGGCATGCTGCAACGCATCCTCATCGCCATCGCCCTGGCCGGCGATCCGGAACTGCTGGTCGCCGACGAACCCACCTCCGCCCTCGACGCGACCGTGCAGGCCAGCGTCCTGGACCTGCTGATGGAACTCCAGGAACGCACCGGCATCGGCGTGCTGATGATCACGCACGACCTGGGCGTGGCCCGGCTGGTCTCCGACCGCATCCACGTCATGAAGGACGGCCGGTTCGTCGAGTCGGGGCCGGCCGAGCAGATCGTCGACAAGCCGGCCGAGCCCTACACCCGAGCCCTCCTCGCCGCAGTGCCCCGGCTGGGCACCTGGGACGAGTCCGTCGTACCGGGAGCCGCCACATGACTCTGTTGTCCGTAGAGGACCTGGTCGTCGAATACCCGACCCCGAACGGCCCGTTCCGTGCCGTCGACCAGGTCGGCTTCCAGCTCGACAAGGGCGGCTCGCTCGCGGTCGTCGGCGAGTCCGGCTGCGGCAAGTCGACCCTCGCCCGTGCCCTGGTCCGGCTGCTCACCCCACGGTCCGGCCGTATCGTCCTCGACGGTACGGACATCGCCACCCTCCCGGAGCGGAGACTGCGACCGCTCAGGCGCCGCGTCCAGATGGTCTTCCAGGACCCCTACGGCTCCCTCGACCCCCATCTGACCGCCCAGCAGATCGTGGCCGAGCCGCTGCGCCTCGGCGGTGTGTCCGACCGCGGCGAACGGTCCCGCCGTGCCGCCGAGCTGCTCGACCAGGTCGGCCTGCCCCCGTCCGCCCTGGAACGCCGCCCGGCCGACTTCTCCGGCGGCCAGCGGCAGCGCATCGGCATCGCCCGCGCCCTCGCCTCCCGGCCCGACCTGCTGGTCTGCGACGAGGCGACCTCCGCGCTCGACGTCTCCGTGCAGGCCCAGGTGCTCGCGCTCCTCAGGGAGTTGCAGGAGGAGACCGGCATCGCCTACCTCGTCATCGCGCACAACCTGGGCGTGGTGCGCGAGATGAGCACGGACGTCGTGGTGATGCGGGCCGGCCGTGTGGTCGAGGCGGGGCGGACCGAGACCGTCCTCGCCGCTCCGTCCGACCCCTACACCCGCGCCCTGCGCCGCGCCGCACTCGACCCGACCGCCATCCACGGCGTGAAACCCCGCCGCGTACTGGAAGGAAGTTCCTCGTGACCACCGGCCTCACCTTGCCGAACACCACCGTCCCGCTCTCGCGGCTGGTGCTCGGCACCATGACCTTCGGTGACACCGTCGACCGCTCGTCGGCCGCGTCGATGCTGGACGCCGCGCTGGACGCGGGCGTCACGGGCGTGGACACGGCCAACGGTTACGCGGGCGGTGAGAGCGAGCGACTGCTGGGGGAGTTGCTGCCGGGCCGCCGGGAGCGGATCGTGCTGGCCACCAAGGCGGGTATCCCGCATCCCGACCAGGGTGATCACGCGCCGCTGTCACCCGCCGGTCTGCGCGCCGCGCTGGACGGCAGTCTGAAGCGGCTCGGGACCGACCGTGTCGACCTGTTCTATCTGCATCAGCCGGACCGTGCGACGCCGCTGGCCGAAACCCTGGCGACCGTCG
Source organism: Streptomyces sp. NPDC008137 (assembly GCF_042957035.1). Taxonomy (NCBI): domain Bacteria; kingdom Bacillati; phylum Actinomycetota; class Actinomycetes; order Kitasatosporales; family Streptomycetaceae; genus Streptomyces; species Streptomyces sp. NPDC008137. The sequence goes on from NZ_JBIBHN010000012.1 coordinate 154,754, forward strand.
CCGAGTTCGTCGCCGAGGGGAAGATCGGCGCCCTTGGCGTGTCCAACTACGCGGCCTGGCAGATCTCCGAACTCACCCGCACGGCCGACGAGGTGGGCGCCCCGCACCCGGTCGTCGCCCAGCAGCTGCACAACCTCCTGGCCCGCCGTATCGAGGAGGAGTACGCCGAGTACGCGGCCGTGACGGGCCTGCGCACCATGGTCTACAACCCGCTCGGCGGCGGTCTGCTGACCGGCCGTCACACCTTCGAACAGGCCCCGGCCAGCGGCCGTTTCGGCGACTCCAAGCTGGCCGCGATGTACCGGCAGCGCTACTGGAACGAGGACCTGTTCCGGGCCGTCACCGACCTCACCCGCATCGCCTCCGACGCGGGCCTGCCGCTCACCGCCCTCGCCCTGCGCTGGCTGCTGGACCGCCCCTCCACCGACGCACTGCTGCTGGGCGGCTCCAAGACCGAGCACCTGCTCGCCAACATCACGGCAGCAGCCGAGGGCCCGCTTCCGGCCGATGTCACCGCGGCCTGCGACGAGGTCGGCGCCCGCCTGCGCGGCCCGATGCCCGCCTACAACCGCTGACCACGCCCCGAGACGCTACGGAGATCCTTCATGGCAACCGGCCGCACTCCAGCCGAGTTCACCACCGCCCTGCGCACCCGCGAACAGCTCATCGGCTACTGGTCCCTGCTCGACTCACCCGTCGCCGCCGAACGCCTGGCCCGCCTCGGTTACGACTACCTCGCCTTCGACGCCCAGCACGGCCTCTTCGGCTACCAGGGCATGCTCAACAACCTCCTGGCCACCGACACCAAGGGCAGCACCGCCGTCGGCATGGTGCGCGTCGAGGCCAACGACCTCACGTACATCGGCAAGGCGCTGGACGCGGGCGCGAGCGCCGTCATCGTCCCGCTGATCGACAACGCCCAGGACGCGGCCGACGCCGTCGCCGCCGTCCGCTACCCCCCGCTGGGCCGCCGTTCCTACGGACCCATGCGCGCCCAGCTCCGCATCGGTCCCGACCCCGCCGACACCCACGCCCAGACCGCGGTCCTCGCCATGATCGAAACCGCCGACGGACTCGCCGATGTCGAAGCCATCTGCGCCACCGACGGCCTCGACGGCATCTACGTCGGCCCCTCCGACCTGCGCCTCGCCCTCGGCGGAGCCACCTCCACCGACCCCTCCGTACAGGAGGAGTTCGAGCAGGCCCTGACCCGCATCAGCAAGGCGGCCGAGGCAGCCGGCATCGCCGCGGGCATCCACAACCCCGACGGCGCGAGCGCGGCCCGCCGCCTCGCCCAGGGCTACACCTTCGCCACCGTGGCCTGCGACCTCATCCACCTGGAACAGGCGGCCGCCGGCCATCTGACCGCCGCACGTCAGACGGGCGAGGCCCGATGACCACCCCCGACGGCATCGTGCGCCCCCACCCCGACCAGCCGGGCCGCGCCGAGACCCACCTGGCCGCCCCCGCCGTGCAGAACCACGCCGCCAACCTCACCGTCCTGCCCAGCGGCGACCTGGGATGTGTCTGGTTCGGCGGCACCCAGGAAGGCGTCGCCGACATCTCGGTGTGGTTCTCCCGCCTCGCCCAAGGCGCCGACACCTGGTCCCTACCCGTGCGGCTCTCCGCCGACGACACCCGCTCCGAGCAGAACCCGCTCCTGTTCCCCGCCCCCTCGGGCGAGCTCTGGCTCCTGCACACCGCACAACGAGCCGGCCACCAGGACACGGCCGAGGTCCGGCTGCGCGTCAGCCACGACGAGGGCGCCACCTGGGGCCCGGCACGTGTCCTGTTCCCGGCCACCGAGCAGGGCGGCGTGTTCGTACGCCAGCCGGTCGTCCAAGTGCCGTCCGGAGAGAGGCTGTTGCTCCCCGTATTCCGCTGTGTGGCCACGCCCGGCGCCGCCTGGTCGGGCGACCGGGACACCAGCTCCGTCATGATCAGCGACGACGGCGGACGCACCTGGCGCGAACGCCCCGTCCCGGGCAGCACCGGCCTCGTCCACATGAACATCCGCCCGCTGCCCGACGGTTCACTCCTGGCCCTCTTCCGCAGCCGCCGCGCGGACGCCGTGCACAGCAGCGTGTCGTCGGACGGCGGCGAGACATGGAGCGAACCGCGCGCCTTGGACCTGCCGAACAACAACTCCTCGATCCAGTACACCGTGCTGGCCGACGGCAGGCCCGCCCTGGTCTACAACCACAGCAGCGCGGCCGACGCCGTCGCGCGCAGGGTCTCGCTGTACGACGAGATCGACGACGGGGGAGTGGCGGGGACACCCTCGGTACCCTCGGCAACCGCCCCCACGGGCGACGCGTTCTGGGGCGCCCCCCGCGCCCCGCTCTCCCTGGCCCTCTCCCCGGACGGCGGACGCACGTGGCCGTCGCGCCACGACCTCGAGACCGGCGACGGCCACTGCCTGACCAACAACTCCCGCGACGGACTCAACCGCGAGCTGTCCTACCCCTCGCTCGCCCAGACACCGGACGGCGCCCTCCACATCGCCTACACCCACCACCGGCGCACCATCCAACACATCCGCTTGGACGGCGACTGGCTGAAGCGGGAGTTCCCGGCCTGATCACCGAGGGTCCGGCTCTCGGTGCGCTCCGCGTTTTGGATCAGCCCTTCCCCTGCGCTGCATCGGCGCTGTACGGGCGCTGACCGGCCTCCCGGGACAGTGGCATCACCGGCTCCCACCAGGGGAGCGGCGACCATAGGGGACAGCTACATGGGTACCGCCGGAACACCACAGCGCAGGGCCATACTCACCGGTGGGCTGGCCGCCACCACCGCAGCTCTGCTCACCGCCTGTTCGTCGAAGACGGACTCCACGGCCAAGGGGACGGCGGCGGCCGCGAGCACTTCCCCTTCGCCCGCGGCCGCCGCCCGGCCGGACTCGCCGTGGGCGGCGTTCTCCCGGCTGATGGACGGCAACAAGCGCTGGGTGGACGGCAGCCTCGAGCACCCCGACCGCGACCCGAAGCGCCGCGAGTTCGTCGCCCAGGAGCAGAAGCCCTACGGCGTGATCCTGTCGTGCATCGACTCCCGCGTGCCGCCGGAGCTGCTCTTCGACACCGGGCTCGGCGACCTCTTCGTGATGCGCACGGGCGGACAGGTCGTGGGACCGGTCGTCGTCGGTTCCGTGGAGTACGGGCCGATGACATCCGGCACCCCGCTCATCGTGGTCCTCGGCCACCAGCGCTGCGGCGCCGTGAAGGCGGCCTACGAGGCGCTGCGCGACGGCAAGGAACTGCCCGGCAACCTGCAGTCGATCGCCGACGCCCTGGAGCCCGCCTACGAGGAGACGGCCAAGGGCGAGCACGCCGACCCGGTCGACGCCATGACCCGTGTCCACATCGATCAGACCGCCGCCGGCCTGCGCTCCAACAAGGACCTCGCCCCGATGGTGAAGAAGGGCGACCTGGCCGTCGTCAGCGCCTACTACTCGCTCGACACCGGCCGGGTGGAGGTCCTCACCGGCGCCCCCTCCGCCTGATCCGGAGCCTGCTCCGGGACCTGGTCGGGAGACAACGGAGACCGGGCGGGGAAAAACGTTCCACGCCCGGTCACGTTATACTTGCGGCGCTCATGGAGGCCGCCGTCGTGCCTGGTCGCACGGCCGCAACAGCGAGGGGGTGGACGCCGTTCCGGCACGCCCCGCCCGCATCCAGGACGTCGCGGCCGCCGCCGGCGTCTCGGTGTCCACGGTGTCGAACGTGCTCAACCGTCCGGAGCGCGTCACCGCACGGACCGCCGAGCGCGTCCGCGTCGCGGTCGCCGAACTCGACTACGTCCCCCACCCGGGAGCGGCGGGCCTGCGCACCGGCCACTCCTCCGCCATCGGGCTCGTGCTGCCGGACGTGACCAACTCCTTCTACGCGCGCATCGCACGTGGCGCGGCCGACGCGGCCTACGACCACGGCTACTCCCTCGTCCTCTGCCACAGCGGCGACGCCCCGGAGCGGGAGCAGGGCTACTTCAGCATGCTCGTCGAGCAGCGGGCCGTCGGCGTGGTCGTCGTGCCGCTCAGCGCCGCCCCGGGGCGTCTTGCCCGGCTGCGTGAGCGGGGCATCCCGCTGGTCCTGGCCGACCGGGCGATGCCCGACCGGGAGGGCTGCTCGGTCTCCGTCGACGACATCGCGGGCGGCCGTATCGCCGTACAGCACCTCCTCGACAGCGGGGCGCGCGACATCCTCGTCGTCAACGGCGAACGCGGCATACGCCAGTGCGCCGACCGCTACCAGGGCGCCCGGCAGGCCGTCCGCAGCCGGCGCGAGGCACGGCTGGACCAGGTCGTCGCCGAGCGGATGACCGTCGCGTACGGCACACAGATCGCGCGCGAACTGGAGCACCTGCCCGACGGGGTCTTCTGCACCAACGACTTCCTCGCGGCCGGCCTGTGCCGGGGCCTGACCGAGCGGGGCGTGCGCGTCCCCGAGGACGTGCAGGTGGTCGGCTACGGCGACCTCGACGTCGCGAGCTTCGGGGCGACGACCCTGACGACGGTCCGGCAGCCGGTGGAAGACCTCGGCCGGGCGGCCGTGGAGATGCTGCTCGACGAGGTCGAGGCCCGCGCCGACCACCTCCACGAGACCCGCGTCTTCGCCCCCGGCCTCGTCCTGCGGGACTCCACCCGAGCGCTCACGGAGGCCCTCTAAGGGGTCTTCCCTATGAGCGTCCGATCAGGGCGCGTGGTCTGGTGCCGTGCATCGCGAGGCGCCGGAGAGCCCTGGACGGGGGTGCCCCCGCTCGAGCGCAGCCGAGAGTGGGGGAGGAGCTACCTGGGCTTTTCGGCAACGCGGCGAGGTGCGGTGCCAGGCCGCGCGACCCGGGCGCGCATAGTGAAAGTACCCCTAAGCCGGTATCCGCAGCGTCACCGGCCCCAGCAGCCCTGACGACAGCTGGGATTCGAACGCCCAGGCCGTCGGTGTGGCCTCCGCGAGATAGGGCGCCAGCGTGCCCCGGACGGTCACCTCCACCCGGACGGTACGCCCGGCGGCACCCCGCAACGGGAACCGGTACGGCGCGCAGAACGCCTCGCCCACGAACTCTCCGTCGACCGACACCTCCACACTGCCCAGCACCCGCCCGAGATCCAGGACGGGATCGGGCCCCGGCGGCACCTGAACCGCACGCGCGTACGTCACGCCGCCGCTCCAACTCCCCAGCCCCAGCTCACGCCAGTCACCGAGCGGCAGCGGCGCCGGTACGGTCCGCACGCGCACCGGCCCGCGCCAGGCGGAGCCGCCCCGCTGGACCGCCGTCGGCCCGGTGACCACCTCGACCGGCGTGGGCGACGGAAGTGGTTGGCGCAGTGTCAGCCGATGGCCGTCCAGGGGCGATTCAGGCCCGTCCCCGACCCGCACGCTCGCGGGAAGCGCCAGCGGCAGGTCGAGCGACACCGTGCCCGCCGGCACGGTGAACCGGAAGCGCTGCGGGGCCGCGTGGACGTCGTCCGTGCATCGTGACGGCCAGACGGTGCCCGCGAGCACCGGCCGACCGGTGAGCCAGCCGGTGTCCGGCAGCGGGTGCGGCCGGACACCGGCGTGACAGTGCCGCAGCTCGCCACGCCTGCGCTCGTCCTCGACGGTCCGCCCCCGCCACCCGCCCGTCCCGGCCTCCCAGCCGGCGCCGCTGACCAGGGCAGTCACCCCGGCCCCGGACCGCACCACCAGGTCGACGAACACCGCGTCCCGGGCATCGGTGCTGTCGGACACGACCTCCAGGGTGTGCTCGCCCGTCCCGAGCACCGGTTCGTGGCGGAAGAACTGCGGCACGGCGCCCCAGTCCGCCTCGTAGTACTCCACCTTCTCCTGCCGCGCCACGACGTCGCCGTCGAGCAGGACGGTGACCGACGAGGCGGCACCCACCACGAGCACCGCCCGCGCGTCCTCACCCGGGACCCGCAGCCGCGCGCGGTACGTCACCCGGCCCTCCGGCCGCACGCCCTCCGGCGGGCGCATGAACCGCGGACGCGGCCCGAGCCCGCCCGTCCCGGTCAGGCAGAAGAAGCTGCCCAGCGGTGTGCCGTCCTCGGCCGAGATCGTCGAGGGACAGCCCTGGGCCTCGGACAGTTCGTACTCGAGCACGTTCCGGGCCCGGGCCACCGTGATCGGGGCTGACGCCACGTACCCCGCGCCGTCCGGGTCCAGCAGCTCGCCGTTCCACCACACGCGCTTGCGGGCCTCCGCGCCGACATGCAGTTCGGCGGGCCCCCGGTGATCGGTCTCCACGATCGTCCGGACCCGGGCCGCCGTCGTGCCGACCGGCACGGGCACGCGGACGAACTCCTCGTTCACCAGACCCTTGAGGCCCAGCAGCCCGCCCGGATCCGGGATGCCCCGGCTCGACGAGTACACGGCCACGTCCCAGCCCGCGTCCGGCGGTACGAGAGCCAGCTCGCCGGCCAGGACCTGTTCCGCGCGCTCGGCGTCCAGCGGCTCGGGCACCTGGCCGAGGGGCAGCGGGGCCAGGACACGCACCCGGTTGCCGTACGTAGCCCGGGCCAACTCCCACACGGCGCCCTCGGTCCACTCCATGGTCCAGATCTGCGGCTCGTCGACGGACGTGCCCGGGGGCAGCGCCAGATCGCCCCAGGTGTTGTCCAGGGTGGGCACCAGCCGGCCGTGCCAGCCCGTCGAGAGGTCGAGCACCCGGCCGGGCGACTCCCGTACCGGCGCCGTCGGTGCCGCGCGGCCCTCACGCCAGACGACCAGGGCCGCGGGTGCGCCGTCCAGCGGCACCTCGATCGTCGAGACGGCGCCGTCGGCGGAGTCGGACACGGTGACGCGCGCGGGATGACGGGAGCCGGTCGCCGGATTCCAGACCTCGGCCTCGGCGACCTCGGCCCGCACGATGACGGACGACGTGCCGACGGCGAGGCCCTCCGGGGAGGCGCCGGGCCGCAGCGGATGCGCGCCGATCTCCGGAAAGGCCGCCGTGACCAGTGCCACCGCCTCGTTCCCCTGCCGCCTGACGAGCAGCGGCACCTCACCGGTGGCGTACCCGGCCGCGCCTGCCACCGCCGCCGCACCGGCCTCCGGGTCAGGCACCCGCTCCAGCCGCGGATGGGCCAGCAGGGCCGCCACCACCGCGTCGTCACCGGACCTGCCCGCGGCCGTCCCGGGCGGGCGCCCCACGACCACGACCCGCCCACCCGCGTCGAGCAGTTCGGCCAGCCGTCGCGCCGTCTCCTCCTCCAGCACGCTCGCCGAGGGCAGCAGCACCGCCCGGTACGCCAGGTCCCTGATGCGCAGGGCGCCGTCGGTGGCCTTGGCGCGCTGGACCGAGTCGTCGTCGACGACGTCGAAGGAGATCCCGTGCCGGTCCAGGCTGCCGACGTGCGGGGCGAGCCAGTTGTTCGTGCCGCACAGGTCCAGGTAGTGGCGCTGCGTCTCGTCGGCGTCGGCATGGCCGTCGCCCAGCCGGCCGTCGCCGAAGTGCCGGACCGGCGCGTCCAGCGGGATGAGCGCCCGCATGGTCGCCGTCGGGTGAAGGACCGCCACGTCGGCCGCGTAGCTCCCCCAGGACATGATCGAGCAGATCCGGGCCACGGCCCGGGAGAACGCCGCGTACTGCTTCCAGTAGGGCTGGCGCCAGTCGGTCGACGGCGGCGCCCACTCGAACCAGCCGCCCGCCGTGCCGAAGTAACTGGCGTGCGGGTTGTACAGATTGGCGCCGCTGCGCAGGAACGGCAGCAGCCAGTGGTAGGTGTCCTCCAGCGTGCCGCCCCAGCCGGAGGAGTGGAACGCCTCGATCCACACCCGCTCGTGGCCGTAGAGGTGGGCCAGGGAGGAGTGCACCTTGGCGTCACCGTGGTGGTCGCTGCCGGCGGCGCTGTACCAGCGGTGGGTCCGGAAGTAGTCGGTGTAGATCTGCGTCGACTGCGCCGGGTAGCCCGCGCGGGCCGGGTGGCTCTGGTCGCTGCCGAGCAGCAGGCCGCGCTCGCGGTGCCAGTCGGAGAGTGGCCGGAACAGGGCCTCCTCGGTGAGGTCAGCGCGGACCGCGTAGTAGTCGGCGCGGATCTTTCCATCGGACAGGGTGGCGTTCGTTCCGAACAGGGCCGGCAGGTGGTCGAGCAGGTCGTAGCCGCGCCGGGCGCGGAACTCGTCGGCGAAGCTGTGGCTCCACGCGTTCGTGCCCGGCAGTTCGTCCTGGAAGCTGCCCGCGATGACGGTGCCCAGGTACTCGGGCACTCGGCGGTCGTACTCGTGGTGGACGGTGTCCATCAGCAGGCCCACGGCGCGCGGGTCGAGGTAGTCGAACGCCGTGAGGACGGTGGTGACGAGCCGCACCTCGGTGCCGTCGTCGGCGGCAACACCCACCCGGCCGGCACCGTCCGTGGCCAGATCCAGGCGCCGGCCCTGCCGGGTGTACGCCGCCAGCGGGGTCTCGGCATCGCTGACGGCGACCGTGCCCCAGGCGACGGTGACGTCATGAAAGCGCAGCGCACGGCCGGCCGCCTCGGGATGACGCCGTGTCACACCGCCCTGCACATTGGCGCCCGAGAACCCGATCTGGTCGTAGAACCACAGGCGCGTGCCCAGTTCCGCGGCGAACTCGCAGGCGTCGGTGAAGCGCGCCCACCACTCCTCGCCGAACCACGCCGGATCGTCGGCCCGGGCACCGAACGTCGGGCCGGCCGGGGCCAAGTTGATCACGACGAGGTTGTGGACACCGCCCTGCGCGAACGCCCGCAGCTGCCAGGCCAGGCGCTCGCGGGTGACCTTCGCACCCGACCACCACCACAGGGGAGTGGGGCCGAAGTCGCGGGGCGGGTCGTCGAACAGGCGTCGGAGTGCGGGGGAGAGCACGGACACGGTCCTTCCCCTGAAACGTTTTTAGGCCACTTTCACCGTAGGGGACCTGGCGCGGTGACGCCATACCGCGCCAGGTGGCGGCGAGGCTGACGTCATGTCACGCATTCGCGCGCGACATCTTGTTGCAACGTTTTTCTCGCCCTATATTCGCTGCGACCAGGCCCCCGGAACCGCGATGTCACCAGACGACGGAGTCGCAGCATGGCCGGTACCCGCCCCATCCCGAAACAGCTCTGGAAGGCCGCCGCCCTGTCGGGCATGGCCTCCTATCTCGATGCCGGGCTGATCGTCAGCATCTCCGTCAACCTGGCCATCTACCGCGACAGTTACGACATGGGCGTGTGGATGGCCGGTGCGATCAGCGCGATCGTCACCGGCTGCATCGCCGTCGGGTCCCTGGTCGGCGGACGGCTCGCCGACCTCTTCGGCCGGCGCCGCGTCTACAACTGGGACATCTTCTGCTTCGCCCTCGGCGCGATCGTCATCACGCTGGCCCCGGACGACATCACGCTGCTGATCGGTGTCCTCGTCGCGGGGCTCGCGGCCGGCGCCGACCTGCCGACGTCCCTGGCCGTGGTCTCGGACGCCGCGCCCTCCTGGGCCCGGGGCAGGCTCGTCGCCTTCACCCAGGTCATGTGGATGCTGGGCATCGCCGTCGCCATCGCCCTCGGCTTCGCCCTGTCCACCTCGGGCATGACCGGGGCCCGGCTCATCACCGGGCAACTGGCCGTCGCCGCGCTCGTCACCTGGGCCTACCGCTCCCGGCTGAAGCTACCCGACGAGCCGTCGGAGACCGAGACGGACGCCGCACCGCAGGGTGTCTCCCTGAAGAACATCTGGACGCGCGCCGCCCTGCTGCCGATGACCGCGACGTTCGTCTTCTACGTCACCTGGGGCCTCGGGGCCAACACCTTCGGCCAGTTCGGCACCTATCTGCTCGTCACCGTGAGCGACGCGTCACAGAGCCTGGCCACCGGAATCAACCTGGCCGCCATCCCGATCGGGGTGCTGCTGACCTTCGCCTTCGTGCGATTCGCGGACACCCCCTGGCGCGACCGGCTGTTTCACGTGGCCGCGGTCGTGCAGATCCTCGCCTTCGTCATCGCGTCGCTGACCGCGGGCGCGCTCGTCGGCATGCTCGTCTTCTTCGTCCTTTACCAGCTTTCCAACCCCTTCGCCGGGGAGGCGAACTACAAGGTGTGGTCGCAGCTCACGCTGCCCGCCGACACCCGGGGCACCACCCAGGGCCTGACCTACGCCCTGTCGCGGGGCGTCTTCGCGGTCGCCGCGTTCTTCACCCCCGCCCTGGCCGACCACAGCCCGGCCGTCCTGCTCTGGACGATCACCGCCTGTATGACGGTGGCGGCGTTCGCGGGCGTGTTCATCATCCGCGTCCTGGTGCCGCGCTCCTCCGGTGCGGTGCGCGAGGACACGGACCTGCGCGTTCCCAGCACCTGAGCCGCAGCAGACCCAGACAAGGAGCACCGACCATGGCAACGACCGCGGACCGCGAGGCCGCAGGGAACGCCGTCCTGCACGACCTGCTCCCGCCGGTCGCCCGGCGCCGCACCCGGATCGGACTGGTCGCGGGCGGACTGGGCACCTACTGGCCGCAGTTCCCGGGGCTCCTCCCGCAGCTCAAGGAGTCGGCCGCCTATGTCGCCGAGCGGTTCCGGGGGATGGACGCGGAGGTGACCGACGCCGGATTCGTCTCCGACGCGCAGGAGGGCGCCGAGGCCGCCGAACTGCTGCGCCGGGCCGACTGCGATCTGATCGTGCTGTTCCTGACGACGTATCTGACGTCGTCGATGGTGCTGCCGATCGCGCGGCGCTCGCACACTCCCGTCCTCGTCATCGACCTCCAGCCGAGCGAGCGGATGAACCACGCGACCTTCGACACCGGTGACTGGCTGGCCTACTGCGCCCAGTGCTCCGTCCCCGAGGTCGGCAACGTCTTCCGGCGCGCCGGCATCCCCTTCCGGTCGGTCTCGGGATGGCTGCGCCAGGAGTCCGCCTGGCGGCGCATCGAGCAGTGGATCAGGGCCGCGCACATCCGCGCCGCGCTGCGGCACGCCCGGCACGGCCTGATGGGGCACCTCTATCCCGGCATGCTCGACGTGCAGACCGATCCGACGCTGCTGGCCACGACGTTCGGCTCTCATGTGGAGGTGCTGGAGTTCGACGACCTGCGGCACCGGGTGGAGCGCGTGACCGAGGCGGAGACGAAGGAGCGCATGGCGCTCGCCCGGCGGGTCTTCACCCTCGACGACAGCGTGGCGGACGAGGACTTCGCCTGGGGTGCGACCGTGTCGGTCGCTCTGGACCGCCTCGTCGAGGACTTCGGGCTCGACACCCTCGCCTACTACCACCGCGGCCTCGACGGCGAACTGCACGAGCGCCTCGGCGCCGGCATGATCCTGGGCGCCTCCCTGCTCACCGCCCGGGGCGTCCCCGCGGCCGGCGAGTACGAACTGCGCACCAGCGTCGCCCAGCTCGCCTCCCAGAGCGTCGGCGCCGGCGGCTCCTTCACCGAGATCCAGGCCCTCGACTTCGAGGACGGCGTCGTGGAGATGGGCCACGACGGACCCGCCCACCTCGCCGTCAGCGCCCGCGAGCCGCTGCTGCGCGGACTCGGCGTCTACCACGGCAAACGCGGCTGGGGCGTGAGCGTCGAGTTCGACGTCCGGCACGGGCCCGTCACCCTGCTCGGCCTCGGCCAGGACGCCGACGGCAGCCTGTCCTTCATCACCTCCGAGGGCACCGTCGTCCCCGGACCGCTGCTGGAGATCGGCAACACCACCAGCCGCGTCGACTTCGGCCGCGATCCGGGCGAATGGGTGGACGCGTGGAGCGCCACCGGCGTCGGCCACCACTGGTCCCTCGCCGTCGGCCATCACGCGGCCGACTTCCGGGCGGCGGCGAGCCTGCTGGGCATCGAGCACCGGGGCGTCTGACGGGGAGATGGGTGTCGTCCCCGCCCGGAGATGGGTGCGGGCACCGATGGTGACGCCATCGGTGTGCGTGTGAGGCTGGCGGCGTCATCGAGGCTTTCGTGCCGGTTGTCATGGCCGCGGCCTCGGTATGCGCCGAGAGGCGGACCACGCCGCCCGATCAGAGCCCCCTCGAAGGAGGAGCCCCTATCCATCCCCGCAAGGTGAAACGATCCGCCCACCGCGCTCCCACGAAGGCGGTGACCCGTGGGACACGCTGACAGCCTCCTCGCCATGGGCGGCGCCTTCCTGGCCGCCGCCTTCCTCGCCCGCCTCGGCGGCAGGATCGGACTCCCGACGATTCCGCTGTTCATGCTCGCGGGCATCCTGCTCGGCCCGCACACCCCGGGGCTGGTCATCGTCGAGGACGCGCACGACTTCGAGATGCTCTCCGCGCTCGGACTGGTGCTGCTGCTGTTCTACCTGGGCCTTGAGTTCCACCTCGACGACCTCAAGAGCGGCGGTCGGCGCCTGCTGACGGCGGGCGGGATCTATCTGCTGCTCAACGTCGGCGCGGGTCTGGCCTTCGGATTCGCCCTGGGCTGGGGCGTGAGGGAGGCGCTGGTGCTCGCCGGTGTCCTCGGGATCTCCTCGTCCGCCATCGTCACCAAGATCCTCATCGACCTGGGCCGCATCGGCCGCCCTGAGACCCGTCTCATCCTGGGCGTCATCGTCGTCGAGGACATCTTCCTCGCGCTGTACCTCGCCGCGCTCCAGCCGGTCATCAGCGGCGCCCAGGGCGTCGGGGACATGGTCCTGCAAGGCGGCAAGGCCTTCGGCTTCCTGCTGGTCCTGGCCGCGGCGGCCCGCTACGGCACGAAGCTCGCCGGACGTCTGATCGCGACCCGCGACAGCGAACTGCTCGTCATCACCTTCCTCGGCGCGGCCGTCCTCGTGGCGGGGGTCGCCGAGGTCCTCGGAGTCGCCGACGCCATCGGCGCGTTCATGGTCGGCCTGATCCTGGCCGGCACCTCCTCCGGCCCGCGCATCCGGGAACTGGTGCATCCGCTGCGCGACGCCTTCGCGGCGATCTTCTTCTTCGCCTTCGGACTCTCCATCGACCCCGGCGACATCCTGTCCGTCGTCGGCCCGGTCGCCGCGGCCGCCGCGCTGACCGTCGTCATGAACATCATCGCCGGACTGCTCGTCGCCCGCGTCTACGGCTACGGCACCGAGCCCGCCGCCGAGATCGCCACCACCCTCGTCGCCCGCGGGGAGTTCGCGCTGATCCTGGCCGCCATGGCCGCCAGCGCCGGACTCGACGAGCGCCTCGCCCCGTTCATCGCCGGGTACGTCCTCGTCCTCGCGGTCCTCGGCCCCATCGCCGCCGGACGCTCCTCCCTGCTCGCCCGCGCGCTCCGGTCCGCCCAGGACCTCCTGCCGGGCCGCACGGCACCGACGCACGGCATCGAACCCCAGGCCGGCACAGCCGACACCGCACCACCCGCTCCCCGGCCCGCCTCGGGGCCCGGGTCTCAGGGCTCGATCAGCCCGACGCGGATGGCGTAGCGCGTCAGCTCCAGACGGTCCTTCAGGCCGAGCTTCTGGAGCAGATTCGCACGGTGCCGTTCCACCGTCCTGGGGCTGATGACCAGAAGCTCGGCGATCTGCTGCGAGGTGTGCCCCTCGGCGACGAGCTTGAGGATCTCCTCCTCACGGTCGGTGATGGTCCGGGAGGGCGGTGCGCCGCCCTCCCGGACCCGGTCGAGGTAGTCGCGGACGAGCGCGTCGACGGCACCGGGATACAGGAAGGGCTCGCCCCGCATGGTGGCCCGGCACGCCTCGACCAGGTCGCGGTCCGCGACGGACTTGAGCACATAGCCCGAGGCGCCGGCAGCGAGCGCCTCGAAGAAGAACTGCTCGTTGTCGTACATGGTCAGGACGAGGATCCGCGTCTCAGGGCAGGTCCGGGACAGTTCCCGGGCGGCCTGGAGCCCCGTCAGCCGGGGCATGGCGATGTCGAGGACGGCCAGGTCGGGCCGGTGCTCGCGGGCCAGGGCGACGGCCTCGGCGCCGTCGTCCGCCTCGGCGACCACGGTGAGATCGGGTTCGGCGTCAAGGATCAGCCGGACACCCCGCCGCACCAGGGCATGGTCGTCGGCGAGCAGGATGCGGGCGGGGGACGGGTCTGTCATGGTCGGCCGTTCCGGTCGGGGTCGCGTACGGGCACGGGGACGGTCAGGCGTACTTCGGTGCCCTGGTCCGGGCCGGGGCCCAGGCTGAGGTCGGCGCCGACGAGCAGGGCACGTTCCCGCACGCCGCGGATACCCGCGCCTCGGGCGCGTCGCCGGTGCCCGTCCGTCGTCGCGGACGCGCAATTTCACGCCCGTCCCGGTCCGCCGCAGAGCGAGCTCGGCGTGCCGGGCATCCGCGTGCCGGGCGACATTGGTGAGCCCCTCCTGCGCCACCCGGTAGAGGACGAGCTCGGCCTCCGGGCCGAGCGGGGGCAGATCCGCGTCCAGGCGGTGCCGTACGGACAGACAGGGCCCGCCGAAGTCGGTTGCGAGGGACCTCAGCGCACTCGCCAGACCGAGTTCGTCCAGTACCCCGGGGCGTAGCCGGCGGGCGATACGACGGATCTCGTCCAGACCGGCCCGGGTGGTCTCCTGCACCTGGCGCAGCTCCTCCAGGAGATCGAGCGGGGCATGACCGGCCACCCGCTCGAGTTCGAGCAGAACGGCCGTGAGGGTCTGACCCACCTCGTCGTGCAGCTCCCGGGCGATACGGCGCCGCTCGGCCTCCTGGGCGGACAGGACCCGGGCGCTGCTCGTGGCCCGCTCGTCCTCCAGCCGGTCGAGCATCGTGTTGAACGTCGTGATCAGCTCGGCGACCTCAGCCTGGCCGCCGACCGTCGGACGCCGCCCCGGACGCAGCGGGTCGGCCGTCGTCATGGCCCGCGTCAGTCGCTGGAGCGGGGCGAGCCCGACCCGCAGCAGCAGGGCGTTGGCGACGAGCATCGCGGTCAGCCCGACCGCCGGTACCGCGGCCTCGGTGAGCAGCACCGGCGTGGAGACGGTCACGGGCCCCGGCAGCAGCGCGGTCGCCGTGATCAGCACGAGGGCGTTCAGCAGGAAGATCCGCCAGAACAAGGGCACCGCGTACCGCCTCCACCGACCTGTCAGCCTCCGTCATCCCTCCAGCGTGTGCGCCGCCCGGCCCCGCCGCCATCCGTGACACCACCCATCCTCGGGGCGAACACCGGCCTTCCGGCACGGCGTTCGTACAGGGCGGCCACCGGGAAGGATGAGGGTGGGGCCTGATGGCGGAGGCCGCTGGAGGGGGGAGAAGCTGAAGCCCTGGTGAGACCGGCCGCACCGTCCGTCGGCGGGCCGTCTCCCTCCGCACCGTCACGTGGCCCGACCCCCAGGACTTGCCATGGCCTCGGCCGTGCCCTGCCTCGAAGCGCTGTCGGGTTCCGGGAAGGAGAAGCCGTGCCCCAGTCCGGAGACGAACGTCTCGTCGACCTCGAAGCGCGACTCGAGCGGGAGGACCCCAGGTTCGCCCGGGCCCTGCGATCCGGCCGTCCGGCCCGGCCCGGGGAGTACCGGCGTACCGGAGCCTGGTGGGGACTGGCACTGGGCGTGGCCGTCCTCGGCTCCGGCATCGCCCTGGCCCAGGGGCTGCTCATCGCGGCCGGACTCGTCGTGGTCGGCATGTCGGCCCAGCTGGTCGACCCGGACCCGAGCCGCCTGGGGCGTCAGAGCCCGAGGAGGCGGTGACACCACGGGTGAGCATGGAAATGCCGCCGGAAGAGTGCGGCCCGTAACCCGTGTGATCGTCCCGGATGGTGGGACCGACCGGCATGACTGACGGTGGTTCACGTCGAGGCCGGGTCTCCTGGGCTGGCGAGGCGTCAGCTGCCCGGACCGCGACGGAAGGACTACCGATGCGCTCTGCCCGCATTCTGCTCGCGACGGCAACCGCCACGGCGGCCCTCGCGATCGCCGCACCCACCGCCTGTGCCGAGGCCATGGGTGACCGGGACCACGACAACACTTCCTACAGCAAGGAGCACCACAGAGACGGCAAGCACCACGAGCCGCGCGGCGGGGTACACACGGGTGGCGGAGCGCTGGCCGCCGTGAACGCCGACGACGACTGGGACAACCCCAGGCACGACGAGCGCGGCGAGGACCCCTGGGGCGACAAGCACGACGACCCCTACGGCGACAAGCGCGACAAGGACTGGGACAAGCACGACGAGCACGGCAAGGACTGGGGCGACAAGCACGACGAGAACGGCAGGCACGACGGGAACGGCAGGCACGACGAGAACGGCAGGCACGACAAGCCGCGCGGCGGTGTCCACACCGGTGGTGGCGCCCTGGCCGGGCCGGCTGTCACCGCCGGCGGTCTCGCCGTGCTCGCGGTGGCCGGCACCGGCCTGTACGCGCTGCGACGCCAGAGGGGCTCGCGGGGCACGGCATGACCGATGCCTGACCACATAGCCGCCGTGGCCGCCGCACGTGCCCCTCGCGTCGCGGCGGCCCGGCTCGCCGTCCACGCGTGTCGTGCCCGCTGCCCTGCCCGATGCGCTGCCGTGCCCGAATGAGGTGGTCCCCGATGGCAGCCAGCTCTCCCACCCCCGCCGACTCAGGCTCCGAGCCGCAGAAGTCGAAGCGGCGATTCCGCACCGCCGTGACGGCCTTCTGGGCCGTGGCCGCCCTGGTCCTGACCCTGTGCCTGGTCGGCGGCGGCGACGAGTCGTCCGACACCGGAGGCCCGCCGCACGCCCCTCCGGCCGTATCGGCGGCCGCCCCGTCCACGTCCGCGGGACCCCACCGCTCCGGATCGTCCGAGGCCCGACCGCATCTGCCCCGGTCCCGGCCGCTCCGCCTCCTCATCCCCAAGATCGCGGTCGACGCGCCGTTCACCGCCCTCGCCATCGACCGTTCGGGTCAGCTCGCACCCCCGCCGCCCGACGAGACCAACCTCGTCGGCTGGTACGCCAAGGGCCACTCGCCCGGGGAGACCGGCACCGCGATCATCGCCGGCCACGTGGACACCGCGACCTCTCTGGCCGTGTTCGCCCGGCTCAGCGAGCTGCGGAAGGGGGACCGGTTCCATGTGACGCGCGCCGACGGCCGCCGGGCGACCTTCGTGGTCGACGGAGCGGAGTCCTTCGAGAAGGACGAGTTCCCCGACGAGCGCGTCTACGGCGACACACGGGACGCCCAGGTCCGGCTCATCACCTGCTCCGGGACATACGACCGCAAGGCCAGGGACTACACCGAGAACCTGGTGGTGTTCGCCCACCTCGTCTGACTTCCGGGCCTGCGGCCTGACTTGGTGTTTTACAGTTGCTGCCACGATTTCAGGCGACTGTGGGACCTGTGAGGTAGACGCGAAACATGACGACCGAAACGTTTGAGTTCCAGGTAGAGGCACGTCAGCTGCTCCAGCTGATGATCCACTCGGTCTACTCGAACAAGGATGTCTTCCTGCGGGAGCTCGTCTCCAACGCCTCCGACGCGCTCGACAAGCTGCGTCTGGAGAAGCTGCGGGACGACTCGCTCGACGCCGACGTGTCGGATCTGCACATCCGGATCGACGTCGACAAGGACGCCCGCACCCTCACGGTGCGGGACAACGGCATCGGAATGTCGTACGACGAGGTCGGGCAGCTCATCGGCACCATCGCCAACTCGGGCACCGCCACCTTCCTCCAGGAACTGAGGGAGGCCAAGGACGCGGCCGGGGCCGAGGGGCTCATCGGCCAGTTCGGTGTCGGCTTCTACTCCGGCTTCATGGCGGCGGACGAGGTGACGCTGGTGAGCCGGCGGGCCGGGGAGAGCCAGGGCACCCGCTGGACGTCGCGCGGTGAGGCCACGTACACGCTGGAGAAGGTCGACGACGCGCCCCAGGGCACGTCCGTCACGCTCCACCTCAAGCCCGCCGACCCCGAGAACCAGCTCCACGACTACACCTCGCCGTGGCAGATCAAGGACATCGTCAAGCGGTACTCGGACTTCATCACCTGGCCGATCCGGATGCTCCCGGAGGCGGGCGACGGCGACAGCGCGCCCGAGCCCGAGACGCTGAACTCCATGAAGGCCCTGTGGGCGCGCTCGCGCGACGAGGTGTCCGACGACGAGTACCACGAGCTGTACAAGCACATCAGCCACGACTGGCGCGAGCCGCTGGAGACGATCCGCCTCCAGGCGGAGGGCACCTTCGAGTACCAGGCCCTGCTCTTCGTCCCCGCGCACGCCCCGCACGACCTGTTCACGCGGGACTTCAAGCGCGGCATCCAGCTCTATGTGAAGCGCGTCTTCATCATGGACGACTGCGAGGAGCTGCTGCCGCCGTACCTGCGCTTCGTCAAGGGCGTCGTCGACGCGGCGGACCTCTCGCTCAACGTCTCCCGCGAGATCCTCCAGCAGGACCGGCACATCCGGATGATGCGGCGCCGGCTGACCAAGAAGATCCTGTCCACGGTCAAGGACTTCATGACCAAGGACGCCGACCGCTACGCCACCTTCTGGCGCGAGTTCGGCACCGTCCTCAAGGAGGGCCTGGTCACCGACTCCGAGAACCGCGACGCCATCCTCGCCGTCTCCTCGTTCGCGACCACGCACGCCGACGACGAGCCGACCACCCTGGCGCGGTACGTGGAGCGGATGAAGGACGGCCAGGACGACATCTACTACCTCACCGGCGAGTCCCGGCAGAGCATCGAGAACTCCCCGCACATGGAGGCGTTCCGCGACAAGGGCATCGAGGTCCTGCTGCTCACCGACGCCGTCGACGAGGTGTGGGTGGACGCCGTCGGCGAGTACGAGGGCAAGCGGCTGCGGTCCGTCGCCAAGGGCGAGATCGACCTGGACGCCCAGGGGGACGAGAAGGCCGACGAGGAGCGGGAGAAGCAGGCCGAGGACTTCGCCGGGCTGCTCGGCTGGATGCGGGAGCAGCTGGGCGAGGACATCAAGGAGGTGCGCCTCTCGGCGCGGCTCACCGTCTCTCCGGCCTGTGTCGTCTCGGACGCCCACGATCTGACCCCGGCCCTGGAGAACATGTACCGGGCGATGGGCCAGGAGGTGCCGCGCGCCCAGCGGATCCTCGAGCTCAACCCCGGCCACCAGCTGGTGAAGGGGCTGAACCAGGCGTACCAGGAGCGCGAGGACCGCTCGGGCCTCGTCGAGTCCGCCGAGCTGCTGCACACGCTGGCGGTGCTCGCCGAGGGCGGCCAGCCCAAGGACCCGGCCCGTTTCGTCAAGCTGGTGGCGGACCGCCTGGAGCGCACGCTCTAGTCACGGGACGGATCAGGGGTGGTCCGGGGCGCCCGCCGCTCGCGCCCCGGGCGGGGTCGTGCCGGTGCCGCCCGGCGGGACGATCTCGCCCTGGACCACCCGCGGCGCGGTGCCCGGTCCGGCCTCCTCGTCCTTCGCGGCGCGTGCCTCGGCCTTGAGGATGCGCGCCGACTTGCCGGCGGAGCGGGCGAGTTCGGGGAGCTTCCTGGCTCCGATCACGGCTATGACGACGATGAGGATGATCGCGAGCTCGCTCAGTCCGAACATGGTGTCCTGTCCTTTCCCGCCCGGGCCGGGCACGGCGCGAGCGTATCGGGCGCGGAGCACGGCGTCAGCGCCGCCTCGGGTCTCGGGGCCGGCTGCCCGCGCAGGCGGGGCAGCACGCCGAGGTCGAGCAGCGCCTGCCGCCAGGCCAGCCGGGCCTGCTCCACACGCCCGGCCGTGGGTGCGCCGCGTCGGCTCAGGGCCGTGCGCAGCAGCGCGGCCAGGGCGACGAGGCCGGTCACGGCCGCCACGAGCGCCAGGGTCCAGCCGGACGCCAGAAGCGATCCGGGCAACGGCCCCGGGGCGTCGGCCACCTGGAGCAGGCCGCCGAGCAGGAGCAGGACCCCGGCGGACGTGGCCGCCACGAGAGGCGTGAGCACCGCGAGGGCGGGCAGCAGACTGCCGGTGTCGCGCGAGCCCAGCGCCTCGTGCCGGGCGGCCGCCCCGCGTACGGCGAGATAGGCGCGGTACGGCTCTTCGGCCGCCGCCGCGATGTCGTCGGCGTGGGCCAGCGTGTGGGCGCGCAGGCGCGCTGCCGCCCGGCCGGTCGGGTCGGCACCGAGGGCACCGCGGATGTCCGCGGCGCTCAGCGCCAGGTCCAGTACCGCTTCGAAGTCCGCGCGGTCCTCGGGGCGGAGGCGGAACGGTTCGGCCACGTGGTCTCCTGATCGTTTGCTGATGCGGTCGCCGGGCCCCGCCGGCGCATGGCCGGGCCCGGCGGTACGGGTCGGTCCGGGTCAGACGCTGACGCCGAAGTCGGAGGCGATTCCGGCGAGACCGGAGGCGTATCCCTGGCCGACGGCACGGAACTTCCACTCCTCGCCGTTCCGGTACAGCTCGCCGAAGACCATCGCCGTCTCGGTGGAGGCGTCCTCGGACAGGTCGTAGCGGGCGATCTCCTGACCGCCGGCCTGGTTGACGACCCGGATGAACGCGTTGCGGACCTGTCCGAAGCTCTGGCCGCGGTTCTCGGCGTCGTGGATGGACACCGGGAACACGATCCTGTCGATCCCGGCGGGCACGGCGGCGAGGTTCACCTTGACGGACTCGTCGTCGCCCTCGCCCTCGCCGGTGAGGTTGTCGCCGGTGTGCTCGACCGAACCGTCCGGGCTCTTCAGGTTGTTGTAGAAGACGAAGTGCTGGTCGGAGGGGACTTTGCCGGAGGCCTCCAGGAGCAGGGCGGAGGCGTCCAGGTCGTAGTCCGTGCCGGTGGTCGTACGGACGTCCCAGCCCAGGCCGACCAGGACGGCGGTGAGGCCCGGCGCCTCCTTGCTGAGCGACACGTTGCCGCCCTTGGACAGGGAAACTCCCACGGGGTACTCCTTCTTGACGTGTGCGTTCCGGGTCCGGGAAGCGAACCCAGTTAAAATCTACAACACTGTAGAAAATAAGGAAGGTGCTCCTGCGCCTCTATACGATGTGCCCACGGGCAACGCAGGGCGGTGGAAGGGAGGCAGGGCGGTGACGGATCCCCGGCAGCGTCCCCGGCGGGGGCAGGGCGAGCTGGAGGCGCTGGTGCTGGAGGCGCTGCGGGCCGCGGACGGTCCGGCGACGGCCGGCTGGGTGCAGGAACGCCTCGGCGGTGACCTCGCGTACACGACGGTGATCACCATCCTGACCCGGCTGCTGGGCAAGGGCGCGGTCACCCGGGAGCGGGTCGGCCGGTCCTTCGTCTGGACGCCCGCCTCGGACCAGGCGGGCCTGGCCGCGCGGAAGATGCGCAAGGTGCTGGACGCCGAGAGCGACCGCGAGGCCGTGCTGGCCAGTTTTCTCACCGGCCTCGGCCCGGACGACGAGCGGCTGGTGCGTGACCTGCTGGATCAGGCGCACGGCGAGGAGGAAGACTGAGGTCTCATGGGGGTCTTCGTCTTTATGCCACTGGTCCTGCCGCTCACGGCATGGCCGGTCGCCCGCCTCGCCGAGCAGCATCTGCATCCGCGCACCGCGACCCGGCTGCTGACCGTGATGGCCGCGGTGCTGGCGCTGTGCAGCACCGTGTGCCTGGGCCTGGTCATGGTGGTCGGCACCGCTCAGCTCCCCGGTAATCCGCTGCCCGACGGCTGGTCGGACCCCGAGGTGCGGGCGGCGGTGCCGTACGACGAGGTCGTCGGCAAGGCCGCGATTCCCGCGCTGTGCGCGGTGGTCGTCGCCTGTGGCCGGACCCTGTGGCGGCACGCCCGGGTGCGTCGCCGTGCCCACCGCGCCCTGGCCGGGCTGCCGGACACGGAGGTGGCCGTACTGCCGGACGCCGTGCCGTACGCGTACGCGCTGCCTGGAGGCCGGGGCGGTGGTGCTCCGCGTGGCGGTGCCGGTGGTCCTGCCCGTGGCCCGCGCGCGGGGCGCGTCGTGGTGACGACCGGTCTGCTGGACCGGCTGCGCTCTGCTGAGCGCCGGGCCCTCTTCGCCCATGAGCGGGCGCACCTCGACGCCCGGCACGACCGGTTCCTGCTCACCGTGCAGCTCGCCGCCCGCGCCAACCCGTTCCTGCGGCCACTGCGCACGGCCGTGGCCTATACGGCCGAGCGCTGGGCCGACGAGGAAGCGGCCCGGGCGATCCGCAGCCGCCGCACGGTCGCCCGGGCCATCGGCACGGCCGCCCTCGTCTCCCGGGGCACCCCGGTACCCACGCTCGCGGGACTCGCCGCCCCGGGCCCGGTCCCGCGCCGGGTGGCGGCCCTTCTCGGCCCCGCACCCGCCGTCCGCGCCTGGCCCCCCGTGTTCACCTCGGTCGGCCTCGCGGCATGGGGTGCGGCGGTGGGAACGGCCGTGTCGGCGATGTCGTCCGCGAACTCGGCCGTCACGATGGTGCTCATCCTGCACGCGGCGACGCCTTTGTGAGGTGCCCTGGTCCCACGGGGGGGGGCTCGCGTCCTGGCCCCGTCGCCCGGAGCCGGGGCCCGAGGTGTGGCTGGGGCTGGTGCGGCTTCGGTAGTTGGCGCCGAGGTGGCGAGTGTTGTCGGCCGTCGGCGTGTGCGGGTGGGGTGTGGCTGGTCGCGCCCACGCGGCGGAGCCGCGTACCAGCACAGCCCCGCGCCCCCAAGGGCACCTCGCCCGTCCGGTCCGGGGCAGGCGGCTGGGGCCCTGAGCCGCGGACGGTGCTCGGGGCACCCGCTGTGCTCCCTGGCGCCCTGGCCTGGTGCTGAAGGGCCCCCGCCGGCCAACGCACTGGCTTGTTGTGCCCTGAACCCGCACTGAGGACTCCCGCTCCGGGCCGGGCGATGGCCCGGGAAGCTGTCCGCCGGACCCGCACCCGGGAATCAGCAGCCCGGGGTATCGCGCCCTGCGCGGGCGCCGGCCCGGCCAGACCGGCCGACCCGACATCGGCCCCGCCTCAGCCCTCCTCTTCCTCCTCGCCCTCGAAGAAGTCCCCGACCTCGTCCATGACTTCGCCGGCGACCATGCCGCCGACGACGCCGGCGGCGAGTCCGGCGGCACCCGCGGCGACGGCCGTTCCCATGCCGGGGCCCGAGCGGTGGCCGTCGTGGTGCCGGCCGTCGTGCCCGTGGCTGCCCGGCCCGAACGCGGCGGGGGAGCCGAAGCCCACGGGGGAGCCGTACGATGCCCGGTGTTCGACGAGTTGCTGGATCCAGCCGTCGACGATCGCGGGCCAGTCCTGCTGCTCGACACCCTCGTGGGAGACGTTGAAACGGGTCAGCGCGTCGTGGCCGGAGGACAGGAAGCCGCCGCGCTTGTCCGCCTCGAGTACGACCTCCACGCCGCCCGGGTTCGCCAGGAACGTCAGCTCGATCTCGTTGACCCGCTGCGCGTACCGAGGTGCCGGGACGAGCTCGATCTCCTGGTAGAACGGCAGCCGCTGGCCGGTGCCGCCGATGCGCCCGTACTCGAGGTCGGCCGACTTGAAACCGAACCCGAGCCCGCCCAGGGCTTCGAGCACGGCCTCCTGGACCGGCAGCGGCGCGACGGCCAGCGGGTCCAGATCGCCCTTGTCCTTCGCTCCCGCCACCGACAGCTCGGTGCGCACGCCGAGGACGACGCCCAGGCTCTGCCCGTGCAACTGGGTGGCCGGCGTCTCCCACGGCAGGGTCACACTGAACGGCACGCCGCGCTGCTCGCCCTCGGCGAGCCGGAAGCCGCCGCCCACGGTGAAGCGGTCGAAGACGACGACGCCCTCGCTCTCACCGCCCTCGTGCTCGGCCTCGACCCGGGCCACCAGCTCCAGGGTGATGTGCTCGATGTCGAAGTCGGCTTTGCCGCCCACGAGTTGAACCTGCCCGGTGAGCGTGCCGCCGGGCAGGACGGGAGACGGGTCGAGGACCGTGTCGACGGTCGGGCCGCCCACGCCGAGCGCGCCCAGCAGTCGTTTGAACACCATGGTGGCGTCCACTCCTTCGCATGCGTGTACTGAGTTTCTACAAGCA
The DNA here is from genome assembly GCF_042957035.1 of Streptomyces sp. NPDC008137. Taxonomy (NCBI): domain Bacteria; kingdom Bacillati; phylum Actinomycetota; class Actinomycetes; order Kitasatosporales; family Streptomycetaceae; genus Streptomyces; species Streptomyces sp. NPDC008137. The sequence continues at coordinate 178,459 of NZ_JBIBHN010000012.1, forward strand.
TGTAGAAGTGTACGGCTCCTCCGCAACCGCCTCCCGTCACCGTACGGCTCAGCCCACGACCCGGCCCAGCTCGATCCGGTCGATGTTCGGCGCCCAGGCGCTCGCGTTGCCGAACGTCACCGTGTTGGCCCCCTTCTTCAGATCGACCGGGACGCCGACCGTCCAGTAGTCGTCGAAGCTCCAGGTGTTCTTGAAGGTGACCTTCACCGGCTCCGCGGAACCGACCGTGATGTCCGCCGTACGGGACATGATGTCCGTGTTGTAGGCGTGGCCGTTGTCCCTGCGGTCGTTGTGCGCGTAGTGGACGACCAGCACATGGCGGCCGGACCGGGGCGCGTGCACCGTGAACTCGGCGGTGCTGGAGGAGCTGTTGCCCAGCCAGCCGATGTACGAGCCGGCGGACGCGTGCGGGGAGTCGACGAGCTTGGCGCCGCCCGCCGGCACCGCCGAGGCGGCCTCGTAGGAGAGCGTTCCGGCGGCCGAACCGTCGCCGGAGACGTCGAGGGAGCGCACGGCGGCGTGGCCCGACGTCATCGCGACTCGGTTGTTGCCGGCGACCAGGTACAGCCGCAGCGGTCGGCCGGGCGCGGCCGTGACCGTCTCCCCGTGCAGCGCGAGCCTCACCGCCGCCGAGGCCCGCGGCGTCACCGTGTAGTAGCCGTCACGCGGGGCGTAGACGTCGAACACCGCCTTGTCGCCAGAGCGCAGCACCAGAGCGCCCGTGCCCACCCCGGTCGAGGACGAGTAGTCGTACGACGGCCTGCCGCTGATGTCCGCCAGGGTGGCCTCGTACGCCGCGGAGGCCGCGCCCGTCCGCGTGGTCAGGTCGATCCGGTCGAGGGTGACCTCGGCGTCGCCCTTGGACAGGGTCAACTGGTGCGTGCCCGCCTTCAGCTGGAGCTCCACGTCCTTCTTGGCGCGGTACGTCCAGTTCTCGGTGGAGGAGTAGCCGACCGTCGCGGGTTCGCCGCCGTCGACCGTCAGCTTCTGCGTGGCGGGGCCGCCGGACTGGTTGCCGTACAGGATCGCCAGGTCGTACGTGCCGTCCTTCGGCACCGTCACCGTGAAGGTGACCTCGCTGCCGGGCTGGTTGAGCGAACCGACGTCCTTGGTGCCGGAGGCCGCGTAGCCGTTGGCGTTCTGCACGGTGCCCTGCGTGTACACCTTGCCGTCGGTGATGGAAGCCTCCTCGGCCTCGAACGACGCCGACCACGGGACGGAGGCGGCGGACGGGGTGCCAGAGCCGCCGGGGGTGAGGACGATCCGGTACGCCGACATCTTGTGCAGTCCGCGCAGCGGGACCGTCACCGAACCGTCGTCCGCCACCTTCACCTTGGTGCGCGCCAGGACCCGCGGAGCCGCGTGCTGCCCCTCGTAGCCGGACCAGGCGGCCTCGGCCACCGTCGCGGTGACCGTACGGCCGAAGACCGACCGCGGGACGTTCCGCACGACCACGTCCGAGTCCGCGGCGGAGCCGCCGAGCAGCACCTGCGCCTGGCGGCGGGAGGTGTCGAGGGAGGCGAGGCCCTGGAGCGTGTCGATCGTGTTGGGCTGCGGCGGCGTCACCTTCACGGTGTTCCCGGTCATGCCCGCGTACCAGCGGAACAGCCACCAGCCGCCGTTGGGGATATTGGTGCGCACGACATGGCCGCTGAGATTGCCGGCGGCGTCCCAGTAGGCCATGTTGGCGTACACCTTGTTGCGCTCGAACATGGACACCCACTGCACGAGCTGCCCGGGCACGGACAGGTCGCGGCGGTTGGCGTACTCATCGATGTTGATCTTCAGCGGGGCGATGCCCGCCTCACGCTCCAGCTCGCGGTAGTCGTCGTAGTGCGCCTGGAAGTCGCGCAGCGAACCGGAGCCGAGCTCGTGCCAGGTCATCACCTGGGGCAGCACGTTCTCCCGTTTGGCGAAGGCCAGGAAGTCCTTCAACAGGCGTGTGTGGTAGGCCGCTTCATTGGGTCCGGCGATCCGCGCGTCCGGGTCGATCGCGCGGATCCGCTGGTACACCGACTTCCAGTCCTTGAAGAACCGGTCGCGGTTCTTCTCGTACTGGGCCTGGTCCTGGACGTCGAGCTTGTACCAGATCTGGTCGGGCTCGTTGAACGGGATGTAGACGAAGCGCTCGCTGTTCGGGTCGGCCGAGACCTCTTTGACGATCTTGTCGACCTTCGGGAGGTAGTCGTCGATGCCGAGGTCCTCGTACGGCCACTTGGCGTAGATGTCCTGCATCATCACGTTGATCTCGCCGCCGCCGTTGCGGAAGAACGACTTGGAGACGGTGAGCGCGTCGCCGTTGGGGTGCTGGGCGCCGCCCTCCGGCTTCTGCGAGACGCTGGTGATCTTCAGGGGCGCCATCGCGGCGTCGCTGGGCACGCCGTCGTCGCTGAGCCCGTAGAGGGAGCCGTTGGCGCCGAGCATCACCGGGCCCTCGGAAGCGTTGAGGTCGACGGTGAGGCGCTGTGGGTCGGCCGCGGCGGCGGAATGGGCCGCGGGGAGGGTGCCTGCCATGGCGGCTGCTCCAAGTAGTGCTGTGATCAGGGCGGTTCTGGTGCGGGATCTGGTGCGGGCGGGGGTGCTCACGCTGCTGGACCTCCGGTCACTTGACGGCTCCACTGGTGATTCCGGACACGATCTTTCGCTGGCCGACGAGGAACACGGCGACCATGGGCAGGCTCATCACCACGACGTACGCGAAGACGAGATGCCAGTTGTTGAGATAGAGCTGGGCGCTGGCGACCTGGTAGAGGTTGAGCGGCAGGGGCGCCCGCTCTCCGCCGCCGAGGACGAAGAACGCGTAGAAGACATCGCTCCAGGCGTAGAGCATCACCATGATCGTCGCGGTGGCGATCACCGGCCGCAGCAGCGGCAGGACGATCCGCCAGAAGATCCGGGACGGCGTCGCCCCGTCCATCCGGGCCGCCTCCTCCAGCTCCATGGGAATGGCGCGGATGAAGCCGGTCATGAAGAAGATCGACGTCGACAGGTACATGCCGGTGTAGACGGCGATCATGCCGGGGCGGGTATTGGCCAGCCCCAGCTGCCGCAGTTCCATCACGATGGTGATGACGGCGGGCGGCAGCAGCAGTCCGCTGATGCACAGCGCGTACGCCGCCGAGACCAGCTTCGACCTGCGGCGGGCGAAGACCCAGGCGGCGCCCGCCCCCAGGATCAGCACCAGCGCCACCGAAGGCACCACGACCAGCAGCGAGTTGAGGAAGCCGCGCAGCATCTGGCCCTCGCCGACGGCGTCCGCGTAGTTGCTCGCGGGCTGCCAGTGCCCGGGCAGGTCGAGATTCGGCTCGATCGCCTCGGCCTGCGGCTTGGCGGAGGTGACGGCGACCAGCCAGAGCGGCACACCGACGGCCAGCGCGGCGAGCAGCACGACGAGGGAGGGGCGGCCGTACCGCCACACCGCGGTCACAGCTGGTCGGCTCCTGGGTGCGCTGAGCGAGAACCAAGCCAGCACAGCAACTCCTTTGCTTGCAGTACCGAACCGGGCTGGTTCCAACCCGGCTGGTGTTGAGCGTGCAAGACCTGATGGTCCGCAGGGCCACAGGCGACGTGAGCCAGGAATCCCCGGCTTGACTGGGGAGGGTTCAAAGCAGCTGCTCCCTTCGCCGGAGCCCCACAACCAGCGGTATCGCCACGGCGACCACCACCAGGAACAGCACGAGGCTCATCGCGGAGGCCTGGGCGTACAGGCCCTGTCCGAAGATCCGGAACATGTAGATGTTGAAGACCTCCGTGGAGGCCGCGGGGCCGCCGCCCGTCGTGGCCTGCACGATGTCGAAGGTGTTCATCGAACCGATCAGCGCCGTGGTGACGTTGAAGGTGACGGCCGGCGCGAGCATCGGCCAGCGCACCGACCAGAAGGTCCGCCAGGGCCCCGCCCCGTCGCACTTCGCGGCCTCCAGCATCTCGCCGGGGATTCCCTTGAGTCCGGCCAGATAGATCAGCATCGACAGGCCCATCCACTTCCAGCCGTGGATGAGGGTGACGATCACCAGCGTCCAGGTCGTGGAACCCAGCCAGGGGATGTCCGTGCCAAGCAGGGAGTTGACCGCCCCGTCCTGGTCCAGCAGCGCCTGGAACACGTAACCGGTCGCGAGCGCCGAGATCAGCACCGGCAGGAAGAAGACGGCACGGAAGAACCGGTTGAAGCGGCTGTCGTCCTCCAGCAGCAGCGCCAGCACCAGCCCGAATCCGTTCTGGAACAGCGCCGCCAGCAGCGCGTACACCAGGGTCGTACGGATCGCCCGCAGCAGCGAGCCGTCCTCGGCGATGGTCTTGAAGTTGTCCAGGCCCGTGAAGGCGATGTCCGCGTGGTACGAGGACCAGTTGGTGAACGGGTAGTAGAAGTTGAGCAGGTTCGGCACCAGGAAGAAGCCCGCGAAGACGACGATCGCGGGCAGCGCGAACCACCAGGGGTGGTGCACGGCCGCGCGTGGCAGCCGCCCCACCTTCTTCGGCGCGCCCCTGACCGGCGCGGGCTGGGTACGTACGACCGTGTCCGCCATGGTCAGAACCCGGGCGCGCCCTGGGCCTTGGCCACCTGCGCGAACTGGTCCTGGATCGCCTGCGCGACCTGCTGCGGGCTCTTCTTGCCGAAGATCATGTCGGCCAGGTAGAGGTGGGTGTCCGGGGCGACGATCGCCTTGGCCTGGAAGACGCCGATGGCCTTCGGCAGGGCGGCCACCTGGGCCTTGGACGTCCCGGGCAGTCCGCCGGGGGTGGGCACGTCCGGCCGCACGGAGGGGATCTTCATCGTCTTGATGTAGTCCGGGTAGTCCGGCCCGAGCCAGAAGGCGAGGAACTGCCGGGCCGCGTTCTGCCGCTTGTCGTCACCGGTCCTGAAGGCGACGACGCCGTTGGTCTGGTCGGGGGAGTACAGGCCGGTGGCCGAGGAGTTGGCGACCGGGAACCAGCCGATCTTCTTGTCGATCTCGGCGGTGGAGTACTTGGCCTGCAACTGGCTCTGGAAGGACGTGACGTTGAGGACCATGCCGGCCTCGCCCTTCCACAGCGCGTCGGCCTGCCCGGTGAACGTGCCCGTCCGGTAGTTCTTCTGGGCGAGCCCGGCGTCGAGCAGCTTCTCCTTGTACTTCTTGATCGCGCCGACGACGACCGGGTCGGTCCACTTCTTCTTGCCCGTGTTGAGATCGGCCCACCACTGCTGGTCGAGGTCGGTGAGCTGGAGCTGCATCTGCCACTGGAGCGGCCACTTGTCACCGCCGGCCTCGTAGAAGCCTGCGGCGTCGGACTTGTCGACGACCTCGCGGCCGAGGGCGAGCAGCTCGTCGTAGGACTTCGGGAAGTCCTTCTCGGCGATGCCCGCCTGCTTGAAGACGTCCTTGTTGTAGTAGACGCCGAGCATGGCCGGGCTCGTGACGATCGCCGCGTACCGCTTGCCGTCGATCATGCCGAGCGACTTCTCGGTCCCGCCGAGCTTCGCCTCCCACGGTTCCCCGTCCAGGGTCAGGAGGTTCTGCTTCGGCTGTATGAACGGCAGGGTGGAGATGGACGGCTGCCAGAACATCAGGTCGGGGCGGTCGCCGGACGCCAGCTTCGTCGGCACGTTCTGCTCGTAGAGGTCCGGGATGGCCTGGGTGTCGACGGTTGCGCCGGTGGCCTTCTCGAAGGCGTCGATGACCTGCTTGGGCGCGTTGACCGTGTTCTGCGCGGTCCACATGGTCAGCTTCACGCCGTCGAGGCGGGCGGTCGGATCGACCGCCGACCGCTTGGCGTCCGAACCGTCCGAACCGGAGTCCCCGGCGGTCGGGTCACTGCACGCGGTGGCTGCCAGGCCGGCGGCGCATATCAGTGCCAGGGCGGGGAGAGCTCTTCTCTTCATCATGAGCCTTTCCGGAGCAGGCGGTGCGGTTCAGGAAGCGGTACTCACAACTGCTGGGCGGACGTGCGGTGTTCAGCGACCGGCGGGCGGGGGCCCCGAGCTCTCCCGCACCACCAGCTCGGGTACGGACACGGGGTGCGGGGCAACCTGCGCCGACTCCTCCAGCACCCCGTGCAGCAGGGCGAACGCGGACCGCCCGAGGCCGGTGAAGTCCAGGCGTACGGTCGTCAGGGACGGGGTGAGGAAGGCGGAGTGAGGGGCGTCGTCGAAACCGGCCACGCTGACCTCGCCCGGCACCGGGCGGCCGGCCTCGTGCAGGGCGCGGAGCACGCCGAGCGCGAGATCGTCGTTGCCGCACAGGATCGCGGTGACGGACGGGTCGCCGGCCAGCTTCAGCCCTGCCGCGTGACCGCCCGCCGGTCCCCAACTTCCCTGTACGGGGCGGGGTTCCGGGGCGCCGGCCTCCTTCAGCGCCTGCCGCCAGCCGCTGGTGCGGGCGCTGGTGCGGCGGGTGCTGGACGGGATGGCGACGTAGTGCACGGTCTCGTGACCGAGGGAGAGCAGATGCCGGGTCGCCTGGTAGGCGGCCTCGCGGTCGTCGGTCCAGACCCATGGGCGGTCGCCGCCGGGCGGGCTCGCCGGGGTCTCGACCACGCCGACGACCGGCAGCGCCGCGGGCACGGCTGCCAGCGCCCGGACACCGGCCGGATCGTAGGCGATCACGACGATCCCGCCGCCCGCGTCCGCCGCGCGCTGCACCTCCGCGGCCACGGCCGCGTCGTCGGCGGACTCCAGGACCCCGATCCCGACCGCGTACGACGCGGCGCGGGCGGCCTCCTCGATGCCCTGGAGGATCGAGGCGTAGCCGTAGTGGGTGGTGTTCGCGGTGAGCACGGTCACGGCCCGGCTGCGGCCGCTGGCCAGGGCGAGGGCCGTCGCGTTGCGGCGGAAGCCCAGTTCGTCGATGGCGGCGAGCACCCGCTCCCGGGTGGACGGCCGGACGCTCGGATGGCCGTTGATCACCCGCGAGACCGTCTGGTAGGAGACCCCCGCCGCGGTCGCGACGTCCCTGATGCTCGCCGGGCGCCTTGTGTGACCGGTCACATTCATGCGAGGATTGTGACCGGTCACACTTGGGTCGTCAAGAGACCGTAACGAGGGATTCACGCGGACCGCCGCTCCCGGAGAACGGGGCGGGGCCAGGAGGGGGAGCACCTTGACCGGCACGGCGGAAGCGGCGCACATGGCCTCCAACCAGCATCAGGACGAGTTCACTTGGGGACATGAGGCCCTCCGGGCACGGTTCGCCGTCGCCGCCGACGAAACTCTGAACCTGGTCGAACTGGCCGGGCCCGACGACGACCGTGCGACCGCTCCTGACTCCGCGCTCCCGCTCGTGGACCTCACCGCGCTCGGTCACGGCAGCGGCTGGTCCGGCCCTCGCTTCACGGGCACGGCCTTCGGCGCACGGCTCGCCTACCGGGCCCACCGCACGGGCAGACACGACGGCTGGGACCGGCTGACCGTCGAACTCCACGACCCGGGCACCGGCCTGACGGCGTTCGCCGAGCTGACGTCACCCACCGGCCTGCCCGTCCTGCGCTCCCGCGTCCGGCTGCGCAACGACGGCCGGGAGCCCGTGGTCGTCCAGTCCGTCAGCAGCCTGCTGCTCGGCGGCCTGCCCGCCCCGGACGCCCTCGACGTCCACCGGGCCCGCAACGACTGGCTCGCCGAGTGCCGCTGGTACGCCGAGCCGCTGCGCGCCGCCGTCGCCGACATCAACATGGACGTCCACGAGCACGACAGCCGGGCCGCCCTCGCCCTCACCGGGCGCGGCAGCTGGCCCACCGACGGCCATCTGGCCATGGGGGCGCTGACCGAGCGGGACGGCGGCCGGGCCTGGGTGTGGCAGGTGGAGTCCCCGGCCGGCTGGCGCTGGGACGTCGGCCAACGCGCACACGGTACATACCTGGCGCTGAACGGCCCCACGGACGCGGAACACCAGTGGCGGGTCCGGCTCGCCCCCGGTGAGGAGTTCACCACCGTGCCCGCGGCCCTCGCACTCGGCTCCGGCCTCGACGCCGCGATGGGCGCGCTGACCTCCTACCGCCGGGCGATCCGCCGCCCCCACCCGGACCACACCGCCCTCCCCGTCGTCTTCAACGACTACATGAACACCCTCATGGGCGACCCGACCACGGCCAAACTGCTGCCGCTGATCGACGCCGCCGCCGACGCCGGCGCGGAGTTCTTCTGCATCGACTCGGGCTGGTACGACGACGACACCCGCGGCTGGTGGGACAGCGTCGGCGCCTGGCAGCCCTCGGCGCGCCGCTTCCCCGACGGCGGCATCCAGGCGGTCCTGGACCGGATCCGGGAGCGCGGCATGGTGCCCGGGCTGTGGCTGGAGCCGGAGGTGGTCGGGGTGCGCAGCCCGGTCGCGGACGAGCTGCCCGCCGAGGCGTTCTTCCAGCGCGACGGGGTGCGGCTGGCCGAACAGGGCCGCCATCAGCTCGACCTGCGGCATCCGGCCGCCCGCGCCCACCTCGACAAGACGGTCGACCGGATCGTCGGCGACTGGGGCGTGGGCTATCTCAAGCTGGACTACAACGTCGTGGTCGACCCGGGCACCCAGGTGCCCGGCGACCTCGCACCGGGAGCGGGCCTCCTCGGCCACGCCCACGCGTACCTCGACTGGCTCTCCTGCGTCCTGGACCGCCACCCCGGCCTCGTCGTCGAGAACTGCGCCTCGGGCGGCATGCGCATGGACGGCGCCACCCTGGCCGTAGCCCAAATCCAGTCCACCAGCGACCAGCAGGACCCACTGCGCTACGCGCCCATCGCCGCCGCCGCGCCGACCGCCGTCCCGCCCGAGCAGGGCGCCGTCTGGGCCTACCCGCAGCCGGGATTCGACGACGACCTGATCTCCTGGACGCTGGGCGGCGCCCTGCTCGGCCGCATCCACCTCTCGGGCCACCTCAACCGCATGTCCGAACACCAACTGTCCCTCGTACGGGACGCGGTCGCGGTCTACAAGTCGATTCGAGGCGACCTCGCCCGGGCCCTGCCCTTCTGGCCGCTCGGCCTGCCCGGCTGGACGGACGAATGGCTGGCCCTGGGCCTCGGGGTCCCCGGCGGCCGCACGGCGTACCTCTCGGTCTGGCGCCGGGGCGGACCGGCCGAGCTCCGCGTCCCCCTCCGGCATCTGGCGGGCCGGACCGTCCGCGCGGACATCCTGCACCCGGCCGCACCGGAGGCCGGCCGGGCCACCTGGGACGGGGACGGTCTGACGGTGTCGGTGCCGCGCATGCCCGGGGTGCTGCTGATCCGGCTCACGCAGGACGGCTAGGCAGGACCCCGCCCGTCACTCGGGTACGGCGGTCCGCTCGTGTACGGCGTTGCGTTTCCGGGCCTGGTCGCGGGCGTCCCCGCGGAACGCCCATGCCATGTCGGGCTCCATCACCCAGCGGAACAGCCGCCGTACCGGCGGGGTGCACAGCGCGGTGACGACGCCGGCCGCGACGGCCGTGACGACGAGTTCGCCCAGGGGGCGGTGGATCCACGCCGGGTCGTACCAGCCCCAGAACTTGGACCCCTGGGCGACGAAACCGTGCAGCAGATAGCCGTACAGCGTGCCCGCGCCCAGCACCGTGAACCAGGCGCGGCGCCCGGGCACCCACGCGAGGAAGCAGGCCACCAGGACCAGGGAGCAGCCGAAGATCACCAGGGTCATGACGGGCCCGGACCAGGAGGGCGCGGCCAGTTCCTCCGCGCTGTCGCGGTGGTAGAACCAGGCGCCGGTCATCCGCGGCACCGCCCAGTAGGCCACGGCCAGGGCGGCGGCGAAGACCGGCACCGCGAGGATGCGCACCTTGCGGCGGCGCACCAGCCGGAAGTGCTCCGGCTTCAGGCACAGACCGAGGACGAAGTACGGCAGGAACTGCAGGGTGCGCTGCAGATCGAGGTCGTTGCCGACGTTCGGCGAGAGCGTCGCCAGCATCGCGATGACGAGGGCGACCGGCAGCGGCCACCGCACATGCCGCCACACCGGAGTGGTCAGCCGCCAGATGAACAGCGCCGCCAGGAACCAGGTCAGATAGAGCGGGTCCAGCAGGCTGATCGGCCGGTCGGGCTCCTGGTCGGTCCACCGGGTGAACAGGGTGTACGCCGTCTCGAAGACGACATACGGAACGGCCAGCCCGGTGATCAGACGCCTGATCCGCCCCGGGCCGGCGTCGAAGGAGCGCGAGAAGTAGCCGGAGATGATGATGAACGCCGGCATGTGGAAGGCGTACACGACCATGTACAGGGCGCTCGCCGCCCGGCTGCCGTCCCGCAACGGCTCCCAGGAGTGCCCCATGGCGACCAGCACGATCGCCAGATACTTGGCGTTGTCGAAGAAGGCGTCCCGCTGCCCGGCCCCCTGCGCGGGGGCGGTGGCCTCGGACGCCTCCTTCCGCCCCCGACTGCCGGCCGGCGCGACGGCGCGCATGCGCAGGGTGTCCTCGCTCATCGCGCCTCCCGCACACGGAGAGGGGAACCGGAACGGGTGCGGGCGCGTCTTGCCGGAGTTACGGCGGTGGGGTGCCGGTGAGACATCCCCGCCGCCTCACCGCTGCGGGGCGGCGTAAACCGCTTTCCCGCGCGATGTCGTATGGATCACAACCAGGGCGACGGTGCCGCCACGCCGGGCGACGGGAAGCGCGCCGGTACCGTCGCGCGCGCCGTGTCAGCTCACCGAGCAGGCGGCGCCGTTCAGCGTGAACGCCGTGGGACTGGGGTTCGTCGTCGACCGGGTCGCCGTGAAGCCGAGCGTGACCGAGCCCGCCGCGGGGATCGCCGCCGTGTACGAGGCCGCCGCGACGCTGACCTCGGAGCCGCTCTGCGTCGCCGTGCCGCCCCAGAGGTTGGTGACGCGCTGGCTGTCGGGGAAGGCCCAGCGCAGCGTCCAGCCGTTGATCGCCGACGTGCCGGTGTTGCGCAGGACGATCTCGCCCTGGAAGCCGCCGGGCCAGCTGCTCGTCACCCGGTAGCCGACGCCGCAGGCCGACGGTGAGCCGCCGGGAGAGGTCGTGACCGTCACTGTGGCCGAGCGGGGCGAACGGTTGCCCGCTGCGTCACGGGCGTAGACGGCGAAGGTGTGGGAGGTGGACGGGGAGAGGCCGGTGACGGTGGCGGAGGTGCCCGTCGTGGTGGTGGCGGTGGTCTCGGTCGTGCCGCCGACCCGGACGACGTCGTAGCCCGTGACTCCGGTGGCGTCGGTGGCGGCGCCCCAGGCCAGCTTCACGGACGACGAGGTCACCTCCGAGGCGGTCGGTGTGCCGGGAGTGGTCGGGGGAGTGGTGTCACCGCCGCCCGAGGCGTAGACGGTGGCTTCCTTCGAGGTCGCGGCGATGCCGTTGGCGCCGTTGAAGACGCGCTGGCCCCAGGAACTGAGCCGGCTGCGGTCGAACTCGATCGCCAGGTCGAGGATCGGGTCGGTGTTGCCGCTCCAGGACCAGGCCAGATAGCCGAGCCGCAGCTGTTGGGCCACGGCCATCATGGTGTCCTCGTCAGGGTCGCCCCACTGGTCGGCCGGTCCTCCGAACTCACCGATGAGGATGGGGAGTTTGGCGTTGACGAAGGCGTTCAGATAGTCGGTGATCTCCTGGGCGGTGTCGTAGACGCTGTACATGTGGATCGAGAAGATCAGGTTGCCGGTGGGGTCGGCGCTGTAGACGGACTTGGCGTTGGCGCGCATCACGCCTTGCCAGTCCTGGCCCCAGTTGGGCGCGTCCACCATGATCGTGTGCGTGAATCCGGCGTTGCGCAGCTTCTTGACGGCGGCGATGGTGGGATCGGTCCACCCTGCCGGATCGGTGTTGCCCCAGGGCTCGTTGCCGATGTTGATGATGACGTAGTCCTCTTGACCGGCGAGCACCTCCTTCAGGCCGATCCAGTAGTCGGCCGCGTGGTCGAGGGTCCCGGCCGCGGACTCCTCTCCGTAGCCGGTGGTGTCGTGCACCTCCAGCACGCAGATGAGCCGGTTGGCCTTGCACCGCTCGATGACACCCGCCACGTCCTGCGCGCTGTTCTTGGTCCAGCGGTGGCCGTCGGAGAGGACGACGCGGACGGTGTTGGCACCCAGCGACTTGACGTCGGCCAGCGACTGCGTCTCACCCGGGTACCAGGTGTGGGCGTGGTTGACGCCGCGCATCACGAAGTCGTTCCCGGAGGCTTCCACGAGACGGCCGTTCTCGATGCGGAGGCCGGTGGCGGCGGCCGCCTGTGCCGGTGTGCTGAAGGAGAGTAAGGAGAGCAGGAGTCCCAGGAGGGCGGCGGCCACTTTGGCCACTCGCGGGACGGATGCGGTACGAGATCTCATAGCGGCTCCAGAGAGGAGGAGTTGACGGAGAGTCGGGCCCGCGCCGGGTGTCAGGCGGCCGGGGTCTTCGCCGTGCATGTGACGGTCGCCGCCGGGGTCCCCGCAGTTGCCGGGGAGGTGGCAATGAAGCCGAACGTGGCGCTCGCGCCGGGGGCCAGCGCGCCGTTCCACGCCGCGTTCGTGACGGTGGCCGTGCCGTCGGAGGCCGTCGTGTGGGTGCCGTTCCAGACCTGGGTGAGACGCGCGCCGCCGGCCGGTACGACGGTCGCGGTCCAGCCCGAGGCGGCGGAGGCGGACGCGTTCGTCACCGTCACCTCGCCCTGATAGCCGCCCTGCCAGGAGGAGACGGCCCGGAGGCGCGCGGTGCAGGCCCCGGGTTCCTCGCCGGGGCCACCGGGGTCGCCCGGGTCCTGTGGGACGCCCGCGTCCAGGACGGCAGCCAGGGCCGGGTACCAGCGGGCGGCGATCTTGTCGTCGCCGGAGGCGTTGGGGTGCACGCCGTCGTAGGTGTCGACGGCTGTGCTGAAGCCCGTCCACTGGTCGACCACGGTGACCGGGGAGCGGTCGGTGTTGGTCGCCCTGGCCCAGGCGGGAATCGCCGCGTTGAAGTCGACGACGCGCTGCGCGCAGGCCGGGCAGCTGCCCGGGTTCATCGGGATGAGCTGTGCCACGAGGATCCGCATGTCCGGATCGGAGGCCCGCATCTGCGTCACGAGCTTGGTGTAGGCGGCGAGGATGCGGTCGGGGGCGATGCCGCTCCAGACGTCGTTCGTGCCGAAGTGCATGACAACGATGTCCGGACGAGTGGCGGCAAGCCTTCCCGGCAGCAGGTTCTGGTCGGCGACGTTCGTCACCAACTCCCCGCCGTGGCCCTCGTTGTCGCCGTCGTGCGCCTGTCCGCAGCCCTGCGTGGGGAGGGTGCCGACGAAGTCGATGTCCTGGTGTCCGCTGTTCACGAGCCGGTTCCACAACACCGCCCGCCAGCAGCCGGGCGAGCCGGTGATCGAGTCGCCGAGCGGCATCACACGGACGGGTTCCGCGGCCGGGGCGGCCGTCGCGCGGGGTGCGACGGTCAGGTTGAGGGGGAGGAGCAGGGTGGCCAGGAGGCCGAGAACCGTGACGATCCGTAAGTGCGGGGACGAGTGGGCGGTTCCGCGCATGGTGGTCCCTTCCCTGGGTGAGGTGGGAGCGCTCCCATCACATCAAGCCATTTTGTCGGTGACGCGTCAAGAGGGAATGGGTGAAGTCACGGCTCTGTCAGAAGTGTTGACCGTGCTGTGAAAGCGTTTTAATTTTCTTCACCGGACACGCCGAGGTGAGGGGGATCCGTGGCAACTGCCTTACGGGAACGAGCAGGTGCCAAGGGGGATAGTCCTTCTCCTCGTGATTCAGGCGGGACGCAGCACAGGCTTAAACGTTTTCAGAGCCGGACGTTGTTCCTGCTCATGCTGCCCGGAGTCGCCTACTTCCTGCTGTTCCACTACGGCGCCCTCGCCGGCAACGTCATCGCGTTCAAGGAGTACGTGCCGTTCGACGGCCTCCTGGGCAGCCCCTGGGTGGGACTCGGCAACTTCCAGCGCATGTTCGAGGACGCGGCGTTCTGGGACTCGGTCCTCAACACCCTCTGGATCGCCGTCCTCCAGCTCGTTTTCTACTTCCCGGTGCCGCTCGGTCTCGCCCTGCTGCTGCACACCCTCACCTGGAGCTCGGTGCGCCGGTTCGTGCAGTCGGTGGCGTATCTGCCGCACTTCATCTCATGGGTGATCGTCGTCGCGCTGTTCCAGCAGGTGCTCGGGGACACCGGCCTGCTCAACAGCGGCCTGAACGGCGCCGGTCTGCACACCGTCGACATCATCGGCAACCCGGACGCGTTCCAGCCGCTCGTCGTCGCCCAGGTCATCTGGAAGGACGCCGGCTGGGGCACGATCATCTTCCTCGCCGCGCTCGCCCAGGTCGACGAGCAGCAGTACGAGGCGGCCGCGATCGACGGCGCCGGACCGTGGCGGCGCTTCTGGCACGTCACCCTGCCCGCCATCCGCCCGGTCGTGGTGCTGCTGCTCATCATGCGGCTCGGCGACATCCTCTCCGTCGGCTTCGAGCAGATGCTGCTGCAACGCGACGCGGTCGGGCCTGAGACCGCCGAGGTCATCGACACCTTCGTCTACTACCAGGGCATCGTCGGCGGCGACTACGGCTTCGCGGCGGCCGCGGGCCTGTTCAAGGGGCTCGTCGGCGCCCTGCTCGTCTACGCGGCCAACAAGGCCGCCCACCGCCTCGGCGAACAGGGGGTCTACCGATGAGCGCGTCCGCCCGGCCCGGCTGGATGGAGAAGCCCCGGCCGCTCACCCAGACCGCCAAGGCACTCGCCCTGGCCACGGTCGTGCTGCTGGTGTGCGTGCCCTTCCTGGTGATCGTGTCGACGTCCCTGGCCTCCACCCAGGAGGTCGTCGACAACGGCGGCTGGGTGCTGTGGCCCAGCGAGCCCACGTTCGACGCCTACCGCGACATCTTCGACGGCGGCATCGTCACCCACGCCCTCGGTGTGAGTGCCGGGGTGACGATCGTGGGCACCCTGCTCAGCCTCGCCTGCACGGTGACCCTGGCCTACGCGCTGTCCCGCCCCGGGGTCTTCGGCGGCAAGCCCGTCCTGCTGCTGGTGCTGTTCACGTTCCTCTTCCCGCCCGGCATGATCCCGAGCTTCCTGCTCGTCAAGGAACTCGGCCTGCTCGACTCGTACGCCTCGCTCGTGCTGCCCGTCCTGGTCAACGTGTTCAACCTGGTCGTGCTGCGTGGCTTCTTCCAGTCGATACCCGAGGAGCTGTACGAGGCGGCCCGGCTGGACGGGGCGGGGGACTGGCGGGTGCTGGTGTCGGTGGTGCTGCCGCTGTCCAAGGCAGCTCTCGCCGTCGTCGGCCTGTTCTACGCCGTCGCCTACTGGAACTCCTGGTTCTACGCCTCGCTGTACCTGGAGAGCGACCACTGGCCGCTCCAGCAGGTGCTGCGCACCTATGTGGTGGCCGGGGCCGGACTCACCGACGCGACGACCGGCGAGGCGACCGTCACCGCTCCTCAGACCGTGCAGATGGCGGTGCTCGTGATCGCCACCGTGCCGATCCTGCTCGTCTACCCGTTCCTGCAGAAGTACTTCACCAAGGGCGTGCTCACCGGCGCCATCAAGAGCTGACTCGAGCAAGAGCTGACACAAGCCGACACGAGGTGATTCACCCATGTCCCGCATGTCCCGACGCACGCTCCTGCGCTCCATGGCCGCGGGCGGCGCCGCCGTCTCCGTCCCCGGTCTGCTGACCGCCTGCTCCTCGGGGTCCGGCGACGGCGACGTCTCCAACTCCGGGAAGAAGCTCGCCCCCTGGCCCGCCCACCGTCCCGCCACCGGCCCGAAGCCCGACCTCGCGCCCACCGAGGAGGGCGTCCAGGCCGGATACACCTCCTACCCCTCCGACCTGGCCAAGTCGGTCTCCCGCACCCCGGGCGACGGCTCCACCGTCCGCGTCATGACCGTCTCGTTCGGCACACCGCCCAAGCCCGCCTCGGCGAACCGGTTCTGGGCGGCCGTGGAGAAGGCCCTCGGCGTGAAGATCGAGTACACGATCATCTCCCAGGCCGACTACCAGAAGAAGATGGCGACGGTCATGGCCGGCGACGCCGACGCCCTGCCCGACATCATCAACATGTTCTCCGGCTTCACCCTGCCCCGCGAGGCGCAGTTCGTGCAGCGCCGCGCCCAGGACCTCACGCCGTACCTGTCCGGCGACGCGATCGCCGACTACCCGAACCTCGCCAACATCCCCACCCACGCCTGGCGCGACATGGGCCGCATCGGCGGACGGATCTTCGGCATCCCACTGGAGCGCCCGCTGCCCGGCTCGACCCTGTGGGTCAACCAGGACATGTTCGCCGAGGCGGGCATGAAGGAGGGCTGGACGGCCGAGGACTTCACCGCCGTGGCACGGCGGGGCACCCGCGGGAAGACATACATGCTGGGCGCCGCCGCCCAGTCAGGGTTCGGCAACGGCTACCACTCCGCCGCTCACAACGCGCCCCAGAGCTGGGCCGTCACCGGGAACGGGACCTTCCTCCCGGCGGCGGCCGACGAACGCTACAAGGCGTCGATCGCCTTCCGGGCACAGCTGCGCGAGAACGGCTCCTACCACCCCGACGCCACGTCCATCTCGCAGATCGACCTGACGACCCTCTACTACAACGGCACCGTCGGCTCCATGCAGGACGGATTCGGCGCCTACCTGCCCAAGTACCGTGAGTCCAAGGGCAAGATGAGCCCGGCCGCCGCTCTCCCGTACAGCGTCGGCGGCGAGCCCGGCGGTATCGTCGCCGCCCGCCGCTCCTTCGGTTACACGGTCCTGAAGCAGGCCGAGAAGGAGCGCGTCGAACTGCTGCTGCGTATCCTCGACTACCTCGCTGCACCCTTCGGGAGCGTGGAGTGGGAGCTCACCCACTACGGCGTCGAGGGCGTCCACTTCACCCGCGCCGAGGACGGCTCGCCCGAGTACACCAAGCTCGGTGAGGTGGAGAACAACACCAACCTGCCGCTGAAGTACCTCGCCGAAGGCCCCCAGGTGCTGTTCGTGCCCGGTATGCCCGACGCCGTACGCGCCCTGCACACCTGGCAGCGGAAGGTCGTGCCGCACGCCGTCCGCAACGCCTCGTTCGGGCTGCAGTCCGCGACGCACAATGCCCAGGGCGCCACCCTCCAGACCCTCCTCGACGACACCGCCACCGGGATCATCGCCGGGCGGCTGCCACTGTCCGAGTGGGACGCGACGGTGAAGAAGTGGCGGAGCCGGGGCGGCGACAGAATGGCCGAGGAATACGCGAAGGACTACGCGGCCAACACCTGAACAGCGGTGGGCGGAAGAGGAGACGCGGGGGATGGGGAACGACTGGTGTCCAAGGGGCGGGTCACGATCCGCGAGGTCGCCGAGCGGGCGGGCGTGTCGACGGCCACCGCCTCCCGGGCGCTCAGCGGCAACCACCCGGTGCCCGCCGCGACCCGGGCCCGGGTCCTGCGCGCGGCCCGCGACCTCGACTACGTGGCCAACGCGCACGCCCGAGCCCTGGTCGGCGGCGGCCGCAAGATGGCCGCCGTCGTGGTCCGCCAGGTCACCAGCCCCTTCTACGCCCAGGTCGCCGAGGGCGTGGAGGCGGAGGCCGCCGACCGCGGCTGGCTCTGCGTGGTCGGCGCCACCGGCGGGGACGCCCAGCGCGAGATGGAGTTCGTGCGGCTCATGCGGGAGGAGGGCGCCCGGCTGGTGATCCTGGTCGGCGGGGTCGTCGAGGACGACGCCTACCGCGAGCGAGTCGCCCACTACGCCCACGCCCTGGACTCCTCCGGGGCCCGGCTCGTGCTCTGCGGCCGGCCCGCGCCCGACCCGGAGATCCCCGCGCTCGTCGTCGAGTTCGACAACGAGGCCGGGGCCCGCGCCGTCACCTCCCATCTGCTCTCGGCCGGGCACCGCCGGATCGTCTTCCTCGGCGGACTGCCCGGCAACACCGCCCTCGACGCCCGTGTCGCCGGCTACCGGACCGCCCTCGCCGAGCACGGGCTGCCGCCCGAGGCCGCACACGTCGTCGACTGCGGACTCGGCCGTGCCGCCGGGCACCGCGCGATGACCGAACTCCTCAAGCGAACAAGGGAGTTCACTGCCGTCTTCGCCGGGGACGACATGGTCGCCGCCGGTGCCCTGCGCGCGATCGCCGACACCGGGCTGAGCGTCCCCGGCGACATCTCCGTCGTCGGCTACAACGACATCCCTCTCGCCGAGGACTTCAACCCGCCGCTCACCACCGTCCGCACCCCCGCCGAGGAACTCGGCCGCGCCGCGGTGCGCATCGCGCTGCGCGACCCCGAGCACGCGGCCGGGGCCCACCATCTGCTCGGCACCCACATCGTCGTCCGCGACAGCGTCGGCGCGCCCCCGCCCGGGCGTGCCCTGTGACCAACGGAGGAACCACACCCGCATGAGCGCGCCGCACGTGTCGCTCCCCGGCCCGACGCACCTCCCCCACCTTCCCCATCTGCCGCCTCCCGACCCCTCGGCCTCGCCCCTCACCGGCTGGACCCGCGCCCACTGGGAGGCGATCGCCGACCGCCTCCTGGACGCCCTGCTGCCCTACGCCTCCCCGGGCCTGGCCCAGTACCGGCTCCCCGGGCCCCCCAGCCACTCCGGGCCCTGGTCGGACGGTCTGGAGGGCTTCGCCCGCTCCTTTCTGCTGGCCGCGTTCCGTATCGCCGGCTCGGGCGGACACCAGCCGGGACTCATCGACCGGTACGCGGCCGGGCTCGCCGCCGGAACCGACCCGCGCGGCCCCGACCGCTGGCCGCCCATCACCGACCGGGGCCAGCCCATGGTCGAGGCCGCGTCCCTCGCGATCGCCCTGCACGAGACCCGCCCGTGGATCTGGGACCGGCTCGACGACCGCGTACGGCAGCGGATCGCCGACTGGCTGGGCGGCTTCGTCGGAGCCGTCGTCAACGACTCCAACTGGCGGCTGTTCCAGGTCATCACCGAGGAGTTCCTCGCCTCCGTCGGCGCCCCGCACAGCCGCCGCGAGATCGACGCCGGGCTGGCACGCCTGGAGGACTGGTACCGGGGCGACGGCTGGTACACCGACGGCGACGGCCGCAAGTTCGACTACTACAACGCCTGGGCCCTGCACCTCTATCCGGTCCTGTGGGCGCGGATCGCCGGACCCCGCGCCGACCCGGGCCTGGTGGCGGAGCACCGGACCCGCCTGCGCACGTTCCTCCACGCCCACCAGCACTTCTTCGGCGCTGACGGCGCCCCGGTCCACCAAGGCCGTTCCCTCACCTACCGGTTCGCCACGACCGCACCCCTGTGGGCGGGCGCCCTCGCCGACGCCACCCCACTGCCGCCGGGGCGCACCCGCCGCCTCGCCTCGGGGGCTCTCCGGCACTTCGCCGAGCGGGGCGTGCCCGACGAGCGGGGACTGCTCACGCCCGGCTGGTACGGCCCCTTCCCACCGGCCGTCCAACGGTACTCGGGCCCGGCCTCCCCCTACTGGGCGAGCAAGGCATTCCTCGGCCTGCTCCTGCCCGCCGACCACCCCGTGTGGACCGCGCCCGAGGAACCGGGCCCGGTCGAGACGGCCGACGTACGCCTCGCGCTACCGGCGCCCGGCTGGCTGCTCCACTCCACCGCCGCCGACGGGGTCGTACGGCTCGTCAACCACGGCAGCGACCGCCTCCCGCCCTCGCCGGCGACGGGCGACGACAGCCCGCACTACGCCCGGTTCGCCTACTCCAGCGCCACGGCCCCGGAGACCCCTCCGGCCCCGACCACGGGCCCCGACAACCACATCGCCCTGCTCGCCCCCGACGGCACGCCGACCCCGCGCGGCCGTATCCACCCCCTCGGCGCCGAGGGCGCTCGTGCCGCCTCCTGGCACCGGGCCCTCCTCCCGGGCAGCGACGGGGGGCACCGCATCGAGACGGTCAGCGTGGTGCACGGCCCCTGGGAGGTCCGGGTGCACCGCGTCGACGCCCCGCCGGGCACGCCGGTGCGCGAGGGCGGCTGGGCGGTCGCAGACGACACCGCGCCGCCGACCGCCCGGACCGGCTCCGGCTGGGCACTGGCCCGGCGCGCGGACGGCCTGACCAGCGCGCTGGTCGCACTGCACGGCTGGAGCGACGACGCGGGGACGGTCGTCGCGGCCGAGGGCTGGAACGCGTACGGGCACCACTCGGCGACGCCGCAGTTGACGCTGCCGTCCCACCCCGGCGGGACGTGGCTCCTGGTGACCCTGGTCGTGCTCGGCGCCGATCCGCGTGTACCGGTCACCGGGGCCCGGGCACGGGCCGCCGCCGACGGGTCCGTGGAGATCCGGTTTCCCGACGGCGCTCGGGAGTCGGTGCCCTAGGACAGGCCGCGGGGGCGCGGCTCGGGTGAGCCGCGCCCCCTCGGGAACGAGCGTGTCAGGCCTCCACGCGCCCGCGTGTCACCGCCTTCTTCAGCAGCGGCCAGGCCAGCAGCACCAGGATCACCGCGTACACGGTCACCGCGAACGGCGTGTTGACCAGGCCCGTCACGCTGCCGTCACTGATCTGCAGGGCCCGCCGCAACTGCTGCTCGGCGTTCGGGCCGAGGATGACGCCGATGACGGCGGGCAGCACGGGCAGGCCGTAGCGGCGCATGCCGAAGCCGATCAGGCCGATGATCAGCAGGATCACCAGGTCGATCACCTCACCGCCGACCGCGTACGCGCCGACCGCCGCGAAGAACATGATCCCGGCGTAGAGGTACGGCCGCGGAATGCGCAGCAGCTTCGCCCACACCGGCGCCAGCGGCAGGTTGAGGGCCAGAAGCAGCACCATGCCGACGAAGAGGGACGCGATCAGGCCCCAGACCAGGTCGGGCTCGCGCTCGAAGAGCAGCGGGCCGGGCTGGATGCCGTACTGCTGGAAGGCGGCCAGCATGACGGCCGCGACCGCCGTGGTGGGCAGGCCCAGGGTCAGCATCGACACCAGGGTGCCCGCCGCCGAGGCGGACGCCGCCGACTCGGGCCCCGCGACGCCCTCGATGGCGCCCTTGCCCCACTCGTCCTTGTGCTTGGACAGGCGCTTCTCCGTCACGTACGACAGGAAGGTGGGGATCTCGGCGCCGCCCGCCGGGATCGCGCCGAACGGGAAGCCGATGAAGGGGCCGCGCAGCCACGACTTCCAGGTCCGGTTGACATCCCCGCGCCCCAGCCACGGCCGGCCCACCGGGATCGGCTCCGGCGGCCGGCGCCGCAGATGGGCGGCGACCCACAGGGCCTCGCCGATCGCGAAGAGACCGACCGCGACGATCACCACGTCGATACCGTCGGCCAGTTGGAGCGAACCGAAGGTCAGGCGCTGCTGGCCGGTCATCTGGTCCAGGCCCACCAGGCCCAGGGTGAGGCCGATGAGCAGGGAGGCGAGGCCACGGATGCGGGACGAGCCCAGCACCGACGTCACCGCGATGAACGCCAGCACCATGATGGCGAAGTAGTCCGGCGCACCGATGTCCACGGCCAGTTTCGCCACCGTCGGCGCCAGCGCCACCAGCAGGAGCGTGCCGATCAGACCGCCCGCGAAGTGCCCTACGGCCGCCGCCGCGAGGGCCTGGGCGCCGCGCCCGGACTTGGCCATGGGGTTGCCCTCCATGGCCGCCACCACCGCCGCGCTCTCACCGGGCGTGTTGAGCAGGATGGAGGTGGTCGAACCTCCGAACATCGCGCCGTAGTAGATGCCGGCGAACATGATGAACGCGCCGATCGGGTCGAGCCCGTACGTCACCGGCAGCAGCAGCGCGACCGCCATCGCCGGGCCGATGCCCGGCAGGACGCCGATCGCCGTGCCGAGCAGCACACCGATGACGGCCCACAGGAGGTTGATCGGCGTGAGAGCCGTACCGAAGCCGTCCAGAAGGGAGTTGAAGGCATCCATGTCACAGCACTCCCATCAGCGGACCGCCGGGCAGGGGCACTCCGAGCAGATTGTTGAACACGACATAGGTCACGAGGGACAGCCCGGCCGCGATGAGCGGATCGCGGTCGATCCTGCGGCTGCCGAGCGCGAACGCCGCGCCCCAGAAGAGCAGCGCGCCCGCGACGGGGAAGCCGAGCGGCTCGATGATGACGGCCGCGCCCAGGAACACCCCGGCGAGCAGCAGCACCGTGCGCCAGTCGGCGGGTTCGGACAGGTCGACGTCCTCGCCGGTCTCGGCCTGCCCCCGGCCGCCGCGCAGCACGTCCACGGCGAGCAGCGCGGCGATCACCAGCAGCCCCGCGCCGACCACGATCGGGACGGTCTTCGGGCCGACCGGGCCGCGCTGGGCGATGTCCACGTCCATGGTGAGCGCGTCGGTCAGGACGAGCACGCCCAGCGCCAGCAGCAGCGCGCACACGCCGAGTTCGGAGTGCTCGCGCAGCCACGAGCGCCGTTCGCCGCCGGTCTCGGCGGGGGGAATGTCGGTCTGCGTCGTCACAGTCCCAGCTCCTTCAGCACCGAAACCACGCGCTTGTCCTCGGCGTCGAGGAACGCGCCGAACCTGTCACCGGTGAGGAAGGCGTCGTCCCAGCCGTTCTGCTTCATGGACTTGCGCCACTCCTCGGAGGCGTGGAGTTCCTCGACCAGCTTCACGAGCTTGGCGCGCTCCCCTTCGTTCAGGCCGGGCGGGGCTACGATGCCGCGCCAGTTGGTGAAGCTCACGTCATACCCGGACTCCTTGAGCGTCGGCCCGTCGAGCCCCTCGACCCGCTCCGGGCCGGTGACCGCGAGGAGGCGCAGCTCGCCCGCCTTGATCTGGTCCAGGTACTCGCCGACGCCGGAGACACCGAAGGCGACCTTGTTGCCGAGGATGGAGGCGAGGAGTTCGCCGCCGCCGTCGAAGGGGATGTAGTTCACCTGCTTCGGCGGGATCCCGGCGGCCCGCGCCATCAGCATCGGCGCGAGGTGGTCCGGCCCGCCGGGGGAGGACCCGCCGCCCACCGGGAGCTTGCCGGGGTTCTCCTTCCAGGCGCCGATCAGGTCGTCGATCGTCTTGTACGGGGAGTCCTTGGCGACGACCACGACGTCCTGCTCCTCGGTGAGCCGGGCGATCGGCGTGGTGTCGCCGAGCGTTTTCGGCGCGTCGTTGGAACGGACGGCACCCACGACCCCGAGGCCCATGGACATGGCGAGCTTGCCGTTGCCGTGTTCGCTCACCAGCCGGCTGAGGCCCACGGTGCCGCCGGCTCCGGGCAGGTTGAACACCTCGATGTTGTGGGTCAGTCCGGCGTCCTCGGCGTTCTTCGCGGCCGTGCGGGCCGTGATGTCGTAGCCGCCGCCGGGCGTGTTGGGGACCATGAAACGCAGGCCAGGGATCTGTGTGCCGGTCTCGGTGCCGCTGCCGGTGGTCAGCAGCGGCGGTCCGACGAGCACGAGCACGGCGGCCCCGAGCAGGGCGAGGGGAGTGCGCAGGCGCACGAGTGCCACCACCTGTCGGTACGTCGATGCGGGTAGGTAAAGGTCCTGTGGGGAGGGGTGATGTGGGCCACATGGTGCCCGGACCCTGCCCTGCTGTCTCTCTTGCGGAACCAACGGAGGTTTTGGACTTTGTGGTCGCCGGGACAGCGGGGTGCGGACCCTCGTCGGTGCATATCCCTTTCCTTCGCCGCAGGTGGCGGCGATGATGGGCGGCCCCGGCGCGGAAGGAGCGGACCCGATGACCAGCGAGCCCGGGACGTCCGGAACCATCGACGTCCTCGTGGTCGACGACGACTTCATGGTGGCCAAGGTCCACCGCGCCTACGTCGAGCGCGTCGAGCCGTTCCGCGTCGTCGGCGTCGCGGGCACGGGGGAGCAGGCCGTCACCGCCGTCGACGAGCTGCGCCCCGACCTGGTGCTGCTCGACCTCCATCTCCCCGACATCTTCGGACTCGACGTCATCCCCCGGCTGCGCACCGCCGGGCACGACTGCGATGTCATGGTCGTCAGTGCCGCCCGCGAGGCCGAGACGGTACGCGGCGCCGTCCGGCACGGTGTCGTCGACTACCTCCTCAAGCCCTTCGAGTCCGAGGACCTGCGCGTCCGGCTGGAGCGCTACGCGGACCGGCGCGGCCGGCTGCTCGGCACCGTCGTGCGCAGCCAGGCCGACGTCGACCGCGTCCTGGCCGGAGCGGCCGGGCCGGCCTCGGGCTCCGCCGCCCTGCCCAAAGGCATGAGCGTGGAGACCGCCGAGCTGGTCGAGCGGGCCCTGCGCGCGGCGGACGGCACCCTGTCCGCCACCGAGTGCGCCGCCCTGACCGGCGTCTCCCGCGTCAGCGCCCGTCGCTACCTGGAGCACTTCCACACCGTCGGCCGGGTCGAGGTCTCCCTCCGCTACGGCGTGGCGGGCAGGCCGGAACGCCGCTATCGCTTCCGCGACCTGCCCACCGGGTTGCGGCGGGGTGGTGAAGTGCGCGCCTAAAGGGTGTTGCAGAAGGCTTGGTGGCGGGCATCTTGCCTGTATGGGTGGGGTGTTGAGGGCTGAGCCGGTGTGGGTGGAGACGTTCACCGGG